>JAUWJC010000476.1 GCA_030607895.1 Pirellulales bacterium | reverse complement strand
TCCACTATCCACTATCCACTATCCACTATCCACTATCCACTACCAACTACCCGATCGAACCGCGTTCGGATTTCTCCGGTGTGTTTGCGGTAGTAGGCCAGGAGCCCTTCGCTGCTGGAGTAATCGAGCAGGTGGGCCAGCTTTGCCAGTTCGGTGGGCTGCTCGGGCAGTTCGTCCCGGGGGATGACGCTGACCAGACCCAAGCGGCCTTCCAATGTCCGCAAGAAACGATAGCCGCCCGTGAAGAATTCCCAGTCTTCCGGGCTGAGATGGCCGGCCTGATGCAGGGCTTCCAGGGCCTCCAGGGTGTTAGGCAGCCGAAGTTTCGGGTTGTCGCGGCCGTGTTTTAGTTGGAGCATTTGTACGAGGAACTCTATATCGACGATACCGCCCGGTCCGCGCTTCACGTCACTGCCGGCGGCGATTTCTTCCAGGCGGTGGCGCATCCGGCGGATTTCATCGGCACTGTCCGGCTGCCAGGGATGATCGAACGCCGCACGGTGAACTGCCGACAACGCCGCACGGGCCACTGGCGGCGAGCCGTAGACCACTCGGGCCTTGCAAAGCGCCTGACGCTCCCAAAGCCGGCCGTCGCCTTCGGCGAAGTATCGGGCGAATTGGCCCAGCGAAGTGGCCAGCATTCCGCTCTTTCCGGTCGGTCGCAGCCGGGCGTCAACCTCGTACAACCGTCCAAAGGCACCCAGGCGGCCGGTGCTCTTGATGATCCGCTGCGCCAACTCGCTAAAGAAGTGCTGGTTGGTTGTAGTTTCGTTTCGGTTGGAACCGGTGGGCTGCACGGTATATCCGTCGGCTTCGTAGAGGAAGACGACGTCCAGGTCGCTATGGTAGCTCATTTCCTGCCCGCCCAGCTTTCCCATGGCCAGAATCACCATCTCGCAGGTCTTTCCCGCCCGAGGTCCGTCGATGACAACGGGGAGGCCGAACTTGCTCGTCAGTTCTCGATGGCAACGGTCGGCGATCGCGGCCAGGCATGTCTCGGCGATGTCGGAGAGCGTGCCGGTGATTTCCCGAATATCGCCCCGGCCCAGCATGTCGCGAACACCCACGCGACGCTGCTGGTCGTTCTTGAAGCTGTGCAGGATGGGGTCGATATCCTCGGCTGCCCGGCACAAATCGGCCAGCGTCCGCCGGAGCGACTCGCGCGTGGGCAGTTTGTCGAGCACCAGGCTGTCCATCAGCCCGTCGCACATGCCCGGGTTGCTGGTGAGGATTTCGCACAGGTGGGGACTGTAGGCGCACAGTTCGACGTACAGCCGCAACGAGGGCCGGTTGAAGCTGAACAACTCCCAGAGCACTCCCTTGCCACCCAGCGACGCGCTTACCTTGTCGAGGTTCACCAGCGTCGAGTCGGGGTCGGGAGTGGCGGCAATGGCCTGGAGCAATTCGGGCGCGATTGCCGCCAGGAAATGCCGGCAGCGGCGCGTGGAAAGAAACCGAATGTTCTCCTCGGCCAGTGCCATCAGGTTGCGATACGCACCATTCACGTCGCGGAACGGATACTTGCCCAGGACTTCGGCAATTCGCTCTTCGGGCGGGTCCGGGTCGAGCACCAGGTCCACTTCGGCTTCCGTCTGGGTGTCGTCGCTGAAGGCGTCGTGCAGCAGATGGTCGAGTATCTTCCGATTCAACGCCGTCTTGCTTCGGTAATCGGCTTCAAACGCCGCCAGCGCCTGCCGCTTGCGCGTATCGGCGTAGCCCATCCTCAGCGCCAGCTTGCGCAATTCGTCGGGCACGGTGGGCAAGAGGTGGGTTTGCAGGTCGAACATGATCTGCAATCGGTGCTCGATCTTGCGAAGGAAACTATAATTCTCCTCCAAGAGCGACCGTTCCAGATTGCTCAAGCAGCCGGCATTCCCCAACTGGGCAATGGCTTCCAGCGTGTTTCCGGTTTGCAGCCCGGGCAGGTCGCCGCCGTTAAGCAGTTGAAGGAACTGAATTACGAACTCGATGTCGCGAATCCCGCCCCGACCGGTCTTGACATTTCGATTGGCGGCGCCTTCGCGGTGGGTTCGCTGCTCGATTCGCCGCTTGAGGGCTTTGATTCCGCTAATGTCGGCTCGGCTGAGGTACCGGCGGTACACCCACGGCCGAAGCCTGTCGAGGAACTCGAAGCCCAGCCGCAACTCGCCTGCCACTGGCCGGGCCTTGATGTAGGCCTGACGCTCCCAGGTCCGGCCGCGGATGTCGTAGTACGCCAACGCGCTGTCGACGCTAACGACAATCGGGCCGCGCCGGCCGTCCGGGCGCAATCGCAAATCTACGCGGTACGCACTACCCAACTCGGTCGGCTCGGTGAGCAGCCGGACAAATTCCCGGGCAAGCCGGTCGAAGAACTCGTTGTTGGTGAGCTGCCGCCGGCCGTCGGTCTTGCCGTCGGCACTGTAGAGGAATATCAGGTCGATGTCGCTGGAGTAGTTCAGCTCGACGCCACCCAGCTTCCCCAACCCCAGCACGACCAACCGGGCGGGCCGAGAGTCGGGCCCCATGGGCGTACCGTGCTGTTTCCTTGTTGTTCGGCAGGCGCCCCGCAGCGCCGCCTCCAGGACGGCGTCGGCCAGGTAGGAGATTTGCGACGTCACCGTCCGCAGGCCCTGTTCACGGACAATGTCGCCGTAGGAGATTCGCAATGTCTGACGGTGCTTGAACCGCCGCAACGTCCGAAGCATGGCCCGATCGTGATCCAGGGCATCGATCTCGGCCACCAATTCGTCGACCAGGACCTGCCGGGCAACCGGATGGCCCTTGGTCAGCCGCAGCAGATCGAAACCCTCCGGGTCGGTAATCAGCCGGTCGCTGAGGTGCTGGCTGTTGGAAAAAATCCGGAGCAAGATCGGCAGCGAGTCGTCGGCCCGCTGGAAGAGTGTTCCCAGGGAGAGAGGATTTCGGGCGGTCCCCACGAACCGCTCGAGGTTGTTAAGCGCCATGTCCGGATCGGGGCAACCGGCCAGATGCGCCGCAAGCTGCTCGCAAACAACCGCCATCAAATCGAGCGTCAAGCCCGAGGTAGCCATCTCGACCAGGTTTCCGTGTGCCCGACCCACGTCCACCACACCCCAACCACGCAGCCACTCGGCCGCCAAGGCCGAATCGTCCAGATATCGGCGAAGTTGGGTAATTTCCATGGGAAGCCGTTGTGGCAGTGTGCCAGAAATCTACAAACCGACCGAATATCCACATCAGACGATCCACATTATCCGGGAACTAACGATTCATATCCAGCCTACACCGCTCACTTGACACACGGTCGGATTTTCGTAGGCTGGGGGTGCTCTTGGTGCCGGCAGCAAGCGCGTTTTCGAAGCTAGGAATACAGATGGCCATGCCGAGACGATCTCCCATCGACCCAAACAGCCCGCCGATTGTGCGGCTGGTTGAAACGCTGATTCACGACGCGGCGGCTCGCCGGGCGTTCGAGGCGATTATCGACTTACGAGACGGCTGCGTGCGGGTAAGATTCCGCATCGACCGGGTGCTTCACGATCGCGATGCGCCTCCGCCCGCCCTGTTGGAGCCTGTTCTCCAGCGGATCAAGACACTGGCCAAGACGAACCCGACCGAGCGGCACGAGCAGGAAGGCCGGTTCACCATCTCGACAAAGCAGTGCGAAGGCCCGATAGTGGTTTCGGTTCTGCTCCGCGAGACCTACGCCCGACTGCGGTTTCAGTACTCCACATAAAGCCGCGACCGTTGG
>JAUWJC010000200.1 GCA_030607895.1 Pirellulales bacterium | reverse complement strand
TATCGATCGGCCCACAGGCCAAAAGGACGGCGTCGAATTGGCGGACGAGATCATCCAGCGACGAGCGATCACCGACGGGTGTGTTCAATCGGAACTCGGCCCCCAGCCGGGCGATGGAGTTGATCTCCGCGTCGAGCACCTTGCGAGGGAGTTGCTTCTCGTCGAACTGGGTTCGGAGCCGGCCGCCCGGTTCTTCGTGGTCGTCCAGCAGTACGACGGTGTGACCTTCCTGGAGCAAATAGTACGCCGCCGACAAACCGGTCGGCCCGGCGCCGACAATCGCCGTGCTTCTGCCCGAGGCGGGCCGGCACGTCGGTAAATGGGGATTGTCCGAAGCCAGGTCCACATCGGCAACGTAGCGCTTCAGTTCGCAAATGGCCACGGCGCCGTCGGCGACGGCACGGCGACAAGCCTTTTCGCACGGCCTGGAGCAAATGCGCCCCAAGACGGCCGGAAACGCAATGTCCCGCTTGACAGTGGCAATCGCGCTCGAAAAATTAAACCAGGTCCCTTTTTCGGGGGTTCGGGGTATCTGGCGAAGCATGAGCGGGATGTCCATGTGCGCCGGGCAGGCGAAGAAGCACGGTGCCAGGCAATCGCCCAAATGATCGCTCAGGAGCAGTTCCAACGCTGTCTTTCGTGCCTGATGGACCTCTTCGGTCTGGCTGTCGATCTCCATTCCGTCTACCGCCCGGGTTGCACACGACGGCACCAGGCGGTTCTCGCCCCGTATCTTGACCACGCACGCCAGGCAGGATGTCGAGGGGTTGTATCCTTCGAGGAAGCAGAGCGTGGGGATGTCGATTCCCAGTTTCCGCGCGGCATCGAGGATCGTCGCCCCCGGCGGGACTTCAACTTCGCGCTGGTCGATCGTGATCTTTGGCATGTGAGGCTCTATTCCACCACGACGGCGTCGGTCGGGCAAACTTCGCGGCAGGTGCCGCAACGGGTACATTTTGCGGGGGCGATCGTGTGTTTGGCGTAGGGGGTCATGGGTATCGCGCCGACCGGGCATTGCTGGGCGCATATCGTACAGCCGATGCACTGATCCGTAATTCGGTATGAAATCAACTCCTTGCACTTGCCGGCCGGGCAGCGGCCCTCGATGTGCGCTTCGTACTCGTCGCGGAAGTACCGCAAGGTCGACAGCACCGGGTTTGGCGCCGTCTTACCCAGGCCGCAAATGCTCCCCGCGCGAATCGCGTTGGCAAGCTGTTCCAGGTCTTCCAGGTCGCCGCGGCGGCCTTCTCCCTCGCAAATGCGATCGAGAATGTCCAGCATCCGCCGGGTGCCGATCCGGCAGAAGGTACACTTGCCGCACGATTGGTCTTGCGTGAAGGCGAGGAAATACCGGGCGATATCGACCATGCAGTCCGACTCGTCCAGCACGACCAGCCCGCCGGAACCCATAATGGCGCCCACCTCGGCCAGCGCTTCGTAGTCGACCGGCGTATCGGCCAGTTTGGCGGGCACGCATCCTCCGGACGGCCCGCCGATCTGTACGGCCTTGAATTGCTTTTCACCCGCCGTGCCGCCGCCGATTTCCTCGACCACCTGGCGGATGGTCACGCCCATGGGCACTTCAATCAGACCGCCGCGCCGGACCTTTCCGGCCAGGGAGAAGACCTTTGTGCCTTTGCTCTTCTCGGTACCCAACTCGGCGAACCGTGCGGCGCCGTGGCGGAAAATCCAAGGCAGCAGCGCGTAGGTCTCGACGTTATTTACCAGGGTGGGCGTACCCCACAATCCGTGTTCGGCCGGATATGGCGGCCGCAGCCGGGGCGTGCCGCGGCGTCCTTCCAGCGATGCCAACAGGGCCGTCTCCTCGCCGCAGACAAACGCCCCGGCCCCTTCCTTCACCGACAGTTGCAGCCGGAAATCGCTACCCATCACCGACCGGCCCAGTAAACCTTCTTTTTCACATCGGGCGATCGCTTCACTCACGCGGCGGACGGCCAGCGGGTATTCGGCCCGGATGTAGAAGAACCCTTCGTGCGCGCCAACCGCCCGGGCGGCAATGGCCATGCCCTCGATAATGCGGTAGGGGAACGATTCGAGCAACATGCGGTCCATGAACGCGCCGGGATCGCCTTCGTCGCCGTTGCAGATGATGTACTTTACCTCGCCGGCCGCATTGTTGCCGGCCGCATTGCGGACCTTTTCCCATTTTGTTCCGGTGGAAAACCCGGCCCCGCCGCGTCCCCGCAGCCCACTCGCCTTAACCTGCTCGATAATCTGCTCCGGCGTGTGCCGGCCGACACATTGCCCGAGGGCCTCGAAGCCGTCGTGACGGCGGTATTCGTCCAGGTCGGTTGGATCGATTTGACCGCAACACTCGGTTGCCAGGTGCTGCTGCCGGCCGAGGAATGCGCAGACCGGGCCGTCGCGAGCGTCGATCAAGTGGCGCCCGGCGGCGTTGCGATGCTCGTCGGTCAACAGGTTGTCGAGCACGCGCGACATGGAATAACCAACGCGCCGGACAATCCCCCGCGGCTTGAAGTGTTTCAGCACGATGTCCGGCGCGTCGGCCGGATCGACCTTGGCGTACAGGCTCGAAGGGCCGTCGCTCGGAACGCGTTCCACCAGCGGCGTTTGATGGCACATACCCACGCAGCCAACCCGTTTGACCACGGCCGGCGCGCCGCTCTCGCTCAGCGCGCGGCCGATAGCCTCGTGGACATTGCCGCTTCCCTGGGCAATACAACACGAGCCCAATCCAATGCGAATCTCGCCGAGCGGCCCGGCCACCGTTGGACTCGGTTTGTGGGGCCGTCCGGCCGCAGCGCCTTTATGCTGTCGGAGGAAATCGGCCAGCGCATCGGGAACCTTGTGCGGTGTAAGCCGGCCGTAGGTCAAACCGTCGATTTGCAGAACCGGCGCCAACGTACAGCAGCCAAGACAGGCAACCTTCTGAATCGTGAACAGACCGTCGGTGTCGGTGGCGCCGCCGGCGGGAATTTTCAACTGCCGCTCCAACGCTTCCTGGATCAACCCCGCACCCTTCACGTGGCAGGCCGTGCCGTGACACACGCTGATAACATGTTTACCCACCGGCCGATGACGAAACTGCGTGTAGAACGTCGACACGCCGGTGATCGACGCGGGTGTGATATCCGTTTGATCGCAGACTCGGCGGAGCGCTTCGTCGGGCAGGTAGCGGTAATGCTCCTGGATTGCCTGGAGGATGGGGATAACCACCTCCGGCGCGCGGCCCAGGCGCTCGATAGTCTGATCGACAAAGCTAAGGTCTAGTTCGCTCATACTGCTTTGTGCAACGGAAACGTGTTGGTTGTTAGGAATTTGTCCACGATTCCTACCGCGAAGCGGTTGTACAACACAGCCCAGGGTCGCGCAGTTGCGATGCCGTCCCTTGCCAAACCCCAACGGGGTTTTACAACCACAGCGTCAATCCCATACGTATCGTTCATCTACTTGGAATCCGTATTTCTTGCACAATCGCCGAAACTCATCCTTGAAAGTCTCCTGGCGATGATGGTCCTCTTGATGCACGATGTACTCCTTGAGTACCTCAACATGCGACGGGCTGAGTGAAAATGCGCCGTATCCCTTCTGCCAATAGAAATCCGCCAGTCGTGGTTGCTGCGTCTTGACCCATTTCGATGAATCTCGTTTCAAATCACGTATGAGATTCGCAATCTCGACGTTCTTTCCCAGTCGGCACAGGATATGAACATGATCTTCCACCGCGCCGACAATCAATGCCGGGCAGTTAAGGCCGTTGGAAATGCCCGCGAGATATCTTTGTGTTCGATCACGAAATACTTTGTCTCTCAAGAAAGGTTTGCGATGCTTCGTGGAATACACGATGTGAACATATATCTGGACTAATGACTGGGGCATACTGCCGCCCTTATTTGTAAAACCCCTTCGGGGTTTTTGGTTCTTGTTGGGGCTTTGTTTTCCCAGGGTGCGCTGCGCGACCCTGGGCTTTGCTGTATAACCGCTTCGCGGTTTAGTATCGTAACTGATAACTGATATCGCTACTTCTTTCCGATGCAGAACAAATGCTTCTTGCCGCGGATGTAAATGCGTCCATCCTGGAAGGCCGGGCTGGTCACGCAATCTTCTCCCAACGCGGCCTCGGAAATCTTTTGGCACTTCTCGCGTCCCGGCTCGACCACCCAGCACTTGCCCTCGTTGCCGAACAGGTAAATCCGCTTGCCCACCAGGCTGGGTGAGGAGGTAAAATTGGCGTCGAAGTCTTCTTCCCAAAGCGGGACCGGGTCGTCGTACTTCTTGGCGTCGTAGCAGGTCAACGTGCCGTAGCTGGCCAGCATGAAGACGTACTGGTCGGTGGCCAGCGGGCTGCAAGTGTCGGGCAGTGCGTCTTCGGCCTCCCAGAGCACGTGGGTCTTGGTTACGTCGCCCGTCCCATCGGCCCGAATGGCCGACAGGCTGGGGAACTCGTTGACCACGTAGACCACGCCGGCGGCGAACACGGGCGAGGGGCCCACGTCCTGCCGGAGGCATTTCACTCGCCAAAGCTCCTTTCCGTCGCTGGGAGAATACGCAATTACCCAGGGATCGGCGCAGGTGATGATTTGCACCCGGTTGCCGTCGTCAATCACGATAGGCGACGGCCAGGAGTTGGGCACCTTGCGTTTGGTCTGCCAGACCGTCTTGCCGGTGGCGGCGTCCAGAGCCAATAGTCTCGACTTCTCCGACTTGGCCTCGCCCTGATCGAACTGTATCAACAGTAAATCGTGGTACATCGTCAACGAGGCGGCATGACCGTAACTGTTTTGCGGAATCCCCAGGCTGCGGGCCCAAGCCACGTTGCCGGCGAAGTCAAAGGCCGCCACGTCGCCGTTTGCGAACATGGCGAATGCTCGGCGGCCGTCGGTCGTCATCGTCGGTGCGGCATGGCCCGTGGCTTCCATTACCTTGGGCGGCTTGGCCGTGCTTTGCGGCGTGCCGGGCGCGTCTTTCTGCCAGAGCAGCTTGCCGGTGGCCGCATCGAACGAGTAGACTTGCCGCTTCTTCTCGGTAGCGCCGCAGAGAAACACCCGATCGTTCCAAACCACCGGCGAGTTGTTTCCCGGCAGTGGCACGGGCGTTTTCCAAACGATGTTCTTTCCCGAGCCGCCGTCCCAAGTGGTCGGTACATTGGTGTAGCCAGAAATCCCCAGCCCGCCCGGGCCGCGAAAACGGGGCCAATTCCTGGCGATTTCCTCGTCGGTTGGGAACCCCGGCTCAATGGGCGTCGCGGGAGCCGGACGAGCGGGGCTCGCGCCGGAGGGTGCCGGCTTCGCACCGGCCGACAGTCCGTCGATGTCCTCCGGCAGGTTGCTCCGGATACTCATGTACAACACGGTCGCCGTGGCGATCAGGAATAGAAGCAAAACGGCCACCGCCGGGCGTCCGATTCGCCCGGTTGCCGCGTCGGCATCTCCCTCGCCCGTTTCCGGGGCCGGCATGGGCAACTTCCGCCGCATTGTGACGGCCGTCTTGGCCCCAATCACCCCGACGATGATACCGCCCAACAGCAGCAGGCCGCCGATGGCCGCGAAGCGTCGCTGCCGAAAATACTGCCGGCGAAGCTCCAGGTCGACCATCCGAATCTGCTCTTTGACCTCCTCGTTTTGCGGCTGCTTGGCCAGCACGGCCTTGAGTGCCTGGTAGCCGGGCGAGTTGAGCGGGTCTTTCGCCTTGCGCCGGCTGTAATCGACAACCAACAACACGCAAACGGCAAGCGAAAACAGCCCGGCAATCACGGCCGTTTGGATTGCAATACGCCGCCCGACGTTGGCCGGACGGTTGAACTGGATATGCTCATCGCCACTGGGCGTCGTTGTCTCGCTCATCACGCCTCCTCCGAGCCGGGTCGTGTCGACCCGGTTAGCCCATATTTCTCACCGTGTGGCACGTCCCTGAGCGCAGCGAAGGGCGTGGTCCATGTATATCACGCCCTTCGCTGCGCTCAGGGACGTGCCACACATTACTTGGTCCCTTTTTCTCGTTTTTTCTCGTCAAGCCGGACCTGTTCGGCCGGACAATACCAGAAACATCGGCCGCACGACAGGCAGTTTACCGGATTGGGGCTATGTTCGGTACGCCGTCGCCGGATGGAAAGATGGATCAACTTGACGCCGATAACCAACCCGATCCAAGCGCCCAACCAACCGCCAATCGCGGCGAAGCGACGTTGCAACTGGATTGCTTGCCGGTACAGTTCGTCGACGGGGCGGCCCGTGTTTCGGAAGGCGTCGCTGGCCTCCGTGGTGCCTTGCACTTGTTGGGTGTTTTCCAGTTGCACCCGCTGGGCCAGCCGGAACATGGGGTTCATTCGGGCAAGCGGCACGGCCAGCAGGCTCCCCAACCATATCCCCAGCGCAATTAGCACGGGCAGCATAACGAGCAGCACGGCCAGACGCCGCCGGCCGGTAACCCGATCATCGGCCGACCACTCGACCGTTGGTTTGCGAATCGCCCCGTACGGACAAGCGTCTTCGCACAGCCGGCAGTTGGTACACTCGTCAGGAGTAATTTTCAGGTGCCACTTGGAGACCTTCGAGCACAAGCCCAGAAGTGCTCCGTAGGGACAAAGATATCGGCAGTATGGCCGACCTACAAACAGCCCGACTACCAGCATCGAACCGCCGAACACCAGCATGTCCAGCGTACCGCTTCGGCGGAAGAAGGCGACGAACGGGTCGTAACGGCAGATGACAAACGCCGTGCCGTCGGCCGCAAGAGCCACCGCCGTACCCAAGTAGATGTAAGGCACCAGCCCCAGCGTATGTTCCAACCAGGCCGGCACCTTGACAGGCCGGATGGCCACCAGTTCCTGCACGGCACCCAACGGGCAAACGGCCGCGCAAAACGTCCGGCCGAAAAAAAGCGCGAACATCAACGGCAGCATGAAAAACGCCACCGCGACAAATGGAACCGAATAGCTCGGGTTGAACAGTGCCAGTGTGATGTTCTGAATCGCCCCGATCGAGCAGATGCACCCTTCACGCCAGAATCCAAACCACAGAAGCGAGGCGATTGTCAAGAGGTACAGACCGCGGCGAGAACGGTTTACCAACGCGAAATACGTGGCCAACGACAGGCCGGCCAGCAAAGCCGTTGCGTCGACGTATTCCCATAGGTCGGACCGCGGCGGCACGACCTGGGTGGTCGGCAGCACGTGGTCGGTGAAGTCGGGCGGCGGGAACCGCTCGGCAGCCACGGCCACGCCCACGGTGCAAAGAAGTAGTGCGAGGATTATCAGAACTCGGGCCGGCCGTGTCATTCGGTGGTGTTCCATTCGTTGATGTTACTTAATCCACGAAAGCCGTTCCAGTGCGTCGAGCATTGTCAGGGTTTAGGGTTCGGGGTTCAGGGTTCAGGACTT
>JAUWJC010000389.1 GCA_030607895.1 Pirellulales bacterium | reverse complement strand
CCTTCGCTGCGCTCAGGGACGTGCCACCCAGTTGCCGATTCGGTCAAGTTATTCTTTTACAACGACTAAACATGGAGGATATTGAGAAATGATGACACCCACGCTGTTTTCCGTTAGTTACGCGGGACTTTGGGGACAAGACCGGCTTGATCTGACGTCGTTCATCGCCAAGGCCGCGGAACTCGGTTACCCGGCCGTCGAATTGATGGGCAAAAGGCCCCATCTGTCAATCGTCGACATGGACGGCCGGCAGGTCGAGGAGATTCACCAGGCGGCAGCGGTGGCGGGAATCGAAATCGCCACGATTGCCGGCTATACCAGCTTTACGCTGGGGCGCGATACCGAAATCCCGTCGGTGGAAATTCAGGTGGCCTACGTGCGGGCGCTTGCCCAACTGGCGCAGAAGCTGGGCGCGAAAAACATCCGCATTTTCACCGGGTACAATAACGAATCGGGCGCCTACGCCCGCGATTGGGACGTTTGCGTGAAGGCAGTGCGGGAGTGCGCCCAGGTGACCGCCGACTGCGGCGTAATGCTTGGCGTGCAGAACCATCACGACGTTGGGGTTGGCGTGGACGCCTACGTCGACCTGCTCGACGAAGTCGACCACCCAAACTGCCGCGCCATGTTCGACCCCTGGGCGCCCGCCCTGCACGGCGACGATTTGAGGGTCGCGGCACGCCGGCTTGCACCGCGGATGGTCCAGACCACGCTGGCCGACTATTTGCGGATTGCCCGGTACGAATACCTGCCGGGCCTGGTCAACTACAAGCGGCTTGACGACATGGTCCGGGCCGTGCCGCTTGGTGAAGGGTTCGTCGACCTGGACGATTTCTTCGCCGGTCTGCGGGAAGGCGGGTTCGACGGCCACGTGGCCTACGAGATGTGCTCACCGCTGCGCGGCGGCGGAAGCCTGGAGAACCTCGATCGGGCGGCCGGATCCAGCCTGGAAAAAATCCGCCAGTTAATTGGAGAACCCGAATAGACCACACTTGGCGGTAAGCTATCAGCTATCAGCTTTCAGCTATCAGCCGCTGAAAATAGCGTTTTTCGGGGTTTCGGGCTGATAGCTGACCGCTGATAGCTGATAGCTGATTGTAACACACGTTGCAGATTTATTGGGACGGGCCATAGTCCAGCTACTGCTCGAAGGGCACGATTGGGGATTCCCAGCCGGCCATGTCTTGCGGCTTCAAACCGTCTTTTCGGCGGCCGCGTCCCTTCCGCCACGTGGCATGGTAAGGCCCCACGAAGCTTACGTCGGCATCCGCGCGAATCGCGTCTTCCAGTCCCAACGCCCAGAAACACGCATTGACCAGCATCCGGCGATAGCCTTCGTTTTCAAGATCGTTGGAAGCCCCGTAGGTGCTGGTGAACACCCGGCCCGATTTCTTCGACTCTCCTTGGTAACTCCGCGTCCACGCCCCGGGAACGGGTTTCTGCCTGGGATCGGGCCGGGAATCCGGCTCCATCGCCAACAGCGGCTGGGCCATCGCCAGCACCTCGCTCGGCTCGAGCGGATCGGCATAGTAGCCTCCACACTGCACCCACATATCCTTGACCCCGCGTAGAATCGGGTGGTCGGCCTTCTCGGGCACGATGTCCAAACGCGTGCTCTGCCGGTGATTCCGCCCGTAGTGCCCCGCCCACTTCTCGCCGAGAATCTGACGTCCGAATCCGCCGGTGAATTCCTTGCCGGGATATCCGTTCGAATACTTTGCGAACGGGCTATTGCTCGGAATATTAAACCCGTGTGTCGCCGTCCGCAGCCCCACGATCGGCCCGCCGCGCTTCAAGTAATCCACGAAATGTTGCATCTGATCTGCCGGCCAGTTTTGGAACCGGGTGAAAACCACCATCAGATCCGCCGACCCCAGCGCCTCCATTCCCGGTACGTTCGAATGGCCCGGCGTGATGACACCCTTATCGTTCACCCCGAAAAGCACCGTGCATTTGAACCCGTGGTGTTTTGCCAGGATTCGAGCCAGCGCGGGCAGTGTTTCTTCCGACCGGTATTCGTGATCGCTGGCGATAAAGGCGATATGTTTACCTTTGCCCGGCCCGGCGTCTCCTTCATAGATCAGTGGATTACCCAGCGCGACCGCTGCCAAGGAGGAAAGAAGCAGCAACATTGGCATGGAAAGCGATTTCATGTACATGGTCAGGAAAGCCTTTCTAAGAACGGTTCGCAGTGATTGTCTATCATGTCTAACCCGGACGAGCCGGAACCATTAGGCCGCTTGCGGCTTCGCACACTTTTGGTGTTGATGGCGTGGCGGTGCGAAGCCGCAAGCGGCTCTCTCGAAAGCAAATGTATCTTAATCGGTAAGAATCCAGTATTTGCTAGCCGCCGGGCTTTGTCAACACAATCGCCCCCGTTCTGACCGCGCACGTCAGGGGTTATTGGGTTTGTGGGCTTGGGCCGGGTAGCTGTGCGCCGCGGGCGCGGGCCAGGGTGTCGATTGCTTCGGTCATCTGGCCGGTTTGCCGGTAGACGCGGCTCAGGGCCAGCCACGCCGGGCGGTCGTGCGGGGCGGGAAACCTCCGGGCGGCTGCCTCGAGCGATTCCCGGGCCGCGTCGTACCGGCATTGGAGCCGAAGCGCTTCGCCGCGAATCAAGTCGGCGGCTGCCTCGAACGGCCCGAGATCGCCCAGCCCCTCCAGGCAATCAAGCGAATGCTGCGCCATACCCAATTCGAGGTAGCCGGTGGCTTCTCGCAGGCGTCTGGCGCTGCGAATGAATTCCGCGCTGTTGACTCTCATGGTAAATCCCTCCACTGCCACTATGATTCCTACGATTCTGACTGCTCCATCGTTCACATCAAAAGAAGCATTTTCCAAGGTAGGCCATTTGCCAAGGTGGGCCGGTTGACGAGACTCCGACAGCGACTTATAGTCAACCGCCTTGATGGCCGTTACCATTCGTTTTCCCAATCGCGAGTAGCCCAATGAATATCGAGGGAGGTTCGGGAACCGGCTTCTCGACCATGCGTGGGCGGGACTACCCGTCGATCCGGCAGTTTACGGTGTTCCTGGAGAATCGGGTAGGACAACTGTTGGAGGTTGTACGCCGGTTCGAAGGGAGCAAGGTTCGTATCGTGGCGCTGTCGATCTCTGATTCGGCAGAGTGTGCGTTCGTCCGATTCTTGCTCAGCCATCCGGAAGAAGGGCGTGAGATATTGGAACGGGCCGGCCTGGCAATTATCGAGAGCGACCTGATCGGTGTCGAACTGCCCGAGGGCCCCCAGCCGCTTCTGAAAGTCTGCACTGCTCTGCTTCAGGCCGAAGTGAACATCGTGCAAGCGTATCCCCTGCTGGTCCGCCCACACGGACGTCCGGCCGTTGCGCTGATGGTCGACAATATCGAAATGGGGCTGGAAACGCTGGAGACCGGGAATTTCAGCATGATTACCGAGCGTGATCTCGCCTCGGAAGAGTGAGTAACTTGATAGGGACGAGGGGCGAGGGACGAGGGGAAGTCCGTCCGGTTGGTCTTTTTCTCATCCCTCACCCCTCATCCCTCACCCCCCACCAGCCATTTCGTCGGGCAGCTTCTTGAGACGTCGCGCTTGCACGCGGACGACCGACTCCCAGGCCACGACGGTCAGCGTGTATGTTCCGTCGGGGTCGGCCACCGCAAACACGCCGTGGGTACCGCTGGAGAGCCCTTTGGCAAAATGCTCCGGCGCAATTGTCTGGCCGTCGGTCAAGTGCAATTCGATGATCGCGCCGCGGCGTCTCTCTGCCCAGAGCCTCGAGAAGAGATCGGCCAACCGGTGAATGCCGGGTCGGCCGGCCGGGGCATCTTCGGTCGTCGTAAGGGACTGCTCGGTTGCCGGGTGTTCCTTTCTTGGTAGAGCGTCGTCCCGGTCAGATCTTCCGAGGGTAATCTGCTCTTCCAGGTCTTCTTCGTCCTCGTCGGGCACTTCGTCGTACGATGGGACGCGAAATCTGGAGCCGCACTCGGGACATTGGCCTGGGCGCCCTTGCAGGCTGGCCGGACCGTGCAGACGGTGTCCGTTAGGGCAAAGGAACTCGATTTCATCCTCTCCCAGGCTGGAAGACCCACTGCCGGACGTATCCGGGAATTCGCCCGAATCGCTCAACTGGGCCTGCGAGGCATCCGAGTCGGGGCCCTCCGCCTCGTGACCTTCGACCTCCGACAACTCCGGAATCCGGAACCTCACACCGCAACTGGGGCACTTGGCGGCGCGGCCGGCCTGATCGTCGGGACAATGGATCTTGTGCCCATTGGGACAAAGAAATCTGATTACCATGTCGTTTGCTCCTCGTCGTTTGCTCCTCCTCCGCCCAGGCCCGGAATACCGGACCTGACCACCCAAGAACCCTCCGAGAGAGGGTGATCCCTTTACACTCTATTTTGATACTATACTCGACGCGGTCACAAACTGCGGTTTTGGGATGGAGTTATCAGTTATCAGTAGTCAGTAACTGAGGCCTGGTTCAAAGCGACGAGTTCTTGGGTGACACGTGACAACCCATGTTACCTGTCGCCTGCGACGGGGAAAGTAACGGAAACCGCCCCGTTTTCCGGTCGCAGGCGACCGGGCTAACTGTCACCCGCATT
>JAUWJC010000001.1 GCA_030607895.1 Pirellulales bacterium | reverse complement strand
GATTCGCAGGAGCGAGTCGCCCGTGTCGGTCACTTCGTGGATGATCATCTCGAATCGCTGGCGAAGCACCAACTCGCGCGATTGGAGCATGGTGCGAAGTTGCTCGGGCGTGACGACGTCCAACAGCCACCGTTGACTGCTGCCAATGTTCGGCTGCTTGGCTAAATCGAACCGGTCGGCTGACTTGACCGAGAGTAGCAGCTTCTGGCCCGGCGTGAGCTTCAAATCGCGAACCTCCAGGGCGTCGTCCAACTTAACGTCGGTGGGATTGCCGTCGGGCGATTGGACAAGCCGGGTTCCGGGCTTCTTTTGATCGACCACGTGTTCGAACCAAACTCGGGCGATGCCGTAGTCGTCGGTAACGCGGCCCTCGACGGGCAGCCGGGCATGGGCCGTGACGGCGCTGCCGATGCCGGCAAGCTGGACCGCCAACTCGGGCGGCTCGTCGGCCACCGTGGCCAGAGCCAGCCTGACCGGCTCGCGACTTCTGATTCCGTCGGCATCGAACAGCGTGAACAGCAGCGTCTTGTCTTTGCGAAGACTCCCCAGTGCGTACCGGAAGTCGTGGCGATCGGAGCCGGGGCCGAAAAAGGGACCAGGTTTAATTTGCCGGAACGGCCCGGAGGGTGCTTCGCACAAATTAAACCTGGTCCCTTTTTTGGCTCCGTCTTCCAGGGCCGAATCAACCTGCACCCGGACCAACTCCTTGTTGGCCTTCGCACGGATCGTTACGTTGGTTCCCAGCGGGATCTGCATGACCCCGGTAACGGGCACGGTGCGCGGTGCGCGGCCCATGTACTTGGGGAACTCGAAGTCCAGCACCATCTGCACTATCGTTGGGCTCTCGACCACGTCGATCCTGAGGTCGCGCACGCGGTCGTCGCCGCCGACAACGTCGAAGCGGATCGGCACCAGCACGCCGCGGAAGGTGTACGAGTACTCCTGGAATCCGTCCTTGCCCCGCTCGGCCGTGCCTTCCCGATTCATCGCCTCGCGGACGCGCGCCCCGCCCTCGGTCCGATAGCGGACGTGAACCACCTTAGGCACCAGGGGCATGTTCGTGTCGGCTTTGGCGACCAGGTCGAGGTCGGCGCCTCGCGCGACCTTGGCGGTGCCGTCCTCGAACCCTTCGACCACCAATCGCGTGCGACGCGGCCAAAGCTCTTCCGAAAGCGCGAGGCTCCGCCGGGTCCACGTGCCGAATGCGTCGGGCAACGTTACGGCGAATAGGAGCACCGAGGCAGTCATCAGCACGGCGGCCGTGATACCGTGCTGGAGCGGGACCGGGTTGAACACCTTACCCAACCGAAGCCCGACAATATTGGCGGCGGCCTGACGGCAGGTGCGAACCAGCATCAGCGGGTCGTAGTCCTCGTGATCCGTGCCGCGGCCGATCAGATCGACTGCCGTAAGCAGGCTGTCGTCAAGCCGAGGGAAGCGGCGTTCGAGCAACATGGCCATGTTGCTGTCGGTCATGCGAACGAACGCTCGACGGCCTATCAGCTTGACGAGCACGCCGGCGAGTGCCAATCCGACCAGTCCCAAGATGAAACCTCGAACGACGGGCGGCGGCTCGAAGAACCAATCGATGGCCAGGCTACCCCAGAACGCCACGCCAAGGGAAGCGATGGCCGTGGTAAGCCCCTCGACCCAGACGTACTGTCTCACCCGGCGGCGCAGCGCGCGGAGCATGGCCTGGATTTCCGGCGCCAGTCTCGGTTCTTCTTGTTGGATGTCGGTCGTTGCCATCGGGCTGTCACATGAGACACGTAGCAGGCATCGCGTGTTGGTTTTTCGAGCGTGGGTCTCGTACCTCGACCCACCCTACGCCAATTTTACCAATCGTCTGATCAACCATTCGAGACACAACAGGCTGCACAATGTATACATCATCCAGCGCATCCAGGTTTCTTCCCAGAGGGGGTTGGGTGCGGCGGGGAGGATTCGGGTTCGGGTCCGGTCCTTCAACTGGGTCACCAGCGGGGGCTTCCCGGCCAAGGCCGCCTTGACACCCACGTAGTACTTCCCGTGGGTGTTTCGGGCGATTTCGCTCAGAAGCGCGTCATTGCGTTGGGGATTCTCGCGTTCCAGGTCGGGCATCTTGACTTGAATTCGGCGTGTGAGCCTTTCGTCGTCGCTTTCGGGCACGGGCAGTTCCAGTCGATAGGCGCCTTCGGCCAGGGCGGTGAAGCGTCCGGCGAAGGTTCCTGCCCGGGTGGGGTCGGGCCGCAAGGTAACGGTCTCGACCTTGCCGGCCGGCCGCACGACCTCGAGGGCCACGCTAGGTGCGTCGAGCGGTTCGAGCCGCGCGTTGGTCAACCGCGCGCGGACCTCGACGGTGCTGCCCAGTAGGTATCGATCGCGAGCGACAAGCAGCACGCCGCGGCTAGAACCTCGCAGGAGCCGGCCCTGCGAGACGTGGCGTATGAGCTTGGTGTAAAACTTCTCGAAGTAAGTGTCGGCGACCTGGCGGAGCCGCCACATTTCGCCGCTACCCAGGTAGAAGACCCTGCCGGAACCATAGAACTGTCCGGCAAGGAAGATCGGCAGCGTGTCGTCTTGGCCCGTTCTCGGATCGGAGAATCGGGCCAACACCGTGGCGGCCGGCTGGGGGCCAGGGACCGGGAAGTGACTGTACACGCCGGCAAAGCCGGCCCACGCCTGCTGGCTGCTTGTGGCCGTGTCGGCCAGCCAGAGGAACTCGGCATCCATCCCTTCGCGCGTAAAGTCCAGCGGCCAGGGTTCCCGAACCACGTAGCTCGCGCCTTCAAACATCGAGAACCGATGGTGGAATTCAACCGGATAAAGTGCCCTGATCTTCGCCATCTGCTCGTCTTGCACCCAGCCGTTGATCGGCTTGCCGGTGAAAATCGGTCCGGCGATCACTATCAACCCGCCGCCTTGCTCGGCCACCCAGCTTTCCAGAAGATCGATTTGAGCCGTACTGAGCGCCTGCCAGTCGGGGTCGAAGGCCACGACGCAATCGTACTCGTACATTTCCTCCCGGGTGATGGGAAAATCGTCGAGTATCTCGTTGGCTTCCTGCGAGATGCCGGGCTGGCCGGTTTGCAGCAGGACGTCGACCGTGACCGACTTGTCGCGATGGAGTTGGGTTCGCAGGAAGCGGTATTCGCGCATCGGCCCGCCGGCAAACAACAACACGCGGTTCTTGCGATCGACGATTTCGACGTCGGCCTCGCGGTGGTTGTCGTTCGGGTTGCGGTCGGCCCGCGGCGCCTGGACTCGCAGGCAGAGCGTGCGTCGGCCGGTCTCGTCGGGAGTCAACTCGAACTTCACCGGCAGCACTTCTCCGTCGGCTCCGAGAGTGATTTCCTGGCTTTCGACCAACGTTCCGGTACCGGATTGGGAAGCGGCCGGGCCGGAGTCGGCATCGCGAGCGAGCAATTCGACGGTAATCACCCGGCCGGCCAACCCCTGGGCCTGAATGAAACCCGTTACCGTGTACTGATCGCCCGGATAAGCCCGCGCCGGGGCAATCAAGTCGCTTACGCGCACGTTGACCGGGCGTCGGTCGGAGCCGATTCCGACGGTGAAGATGGGCATTTTGGCCTCGCGTGCGGCGGCCGTGGCGGCCCTGGGGGCAATGCCGGCGTTCTGACCGCCGTCGGTAAACACCACGATTCCCGAAATCGGCGCGCTGCGCTGGTCGCGACCCAATTGGCCAAGTGCCTGGCCCAGCCGGGTCTCCGTGCCGGACGGGGCCAAGGAGTCGTGCCAGTCGATTTTCTCGGCAGCGATCTTCTTGCCGGGCGTTTTCTTGGCGGGGAGTTGTTTCGGCTTGGCCGACTCGGCGTCCGTGGCCGGTTTGGGGTCGAGCTTGTCGAGCGAGATGACCTGCTTGATGTCCTCGTCGAATCGCATCACCACTACATCGTGCGTCTTGCGAAGCTGTGGCAGCAAGTCGGTCTTCTCCAACGTTGCGGCGATTTGCCGCGCACGGCTCGACGTGCCGCCAACCTCATCGCTCAGGCCCATGCTCAGGCTCATGTCGACCAGGAGCACCACCCGGGAGTTGCGCACCACCTCGCGCTGCGTCCGCCACTGGGGCTGAAGGTAGAGAATCAACAGTCCCAGGAAGGCCACCGTGCGCAGCGCGGTCAGGAGCCATCCGAGCACGGGTCCCAGTTCCACCGCGTCGCGGCGATACATCCAGCGGACAAACATCATGATAGCCAGGCACGCGCCGACCGGCAGGATCCAATCGGCGTTAGACTGGATACGTCCCCATTCGAACGTAGTCCGCGTCACACCTTCGGCGGCAAACAAGGGCAACATCTGATTTAGGATTTCTGATTTCTGATTTAGGATTTGGTTTCCGCTTGCGGCTTCGCAACTCTCAACTATCAACTCTCAACTCTCAACTATCAACTCTCAACTCTCAACCAAGCGAGGGTGGATGATAGCTGGCCGACCATGCCAGGATTTGCTCGCCGATCAAGAGTAGGATCAGGAAGTACAACAGCGCCTCGCTGAGGTTGTATCCGGCCAACTCGTGCGCGGCGTACTGGAAGACGGCGGCCTGCTCGTACTCGTACGGAACGCCTTCGAGCCGTGCGGCCAACCGCGGACCTTCCATCGCCTTGAGGTTGCCCTCGTCGGCCTCAACATTGAAGGCGAAAGACCGGGTTTCGGCCGTTCCGTCGGCCGCGGTGAGCCGGGCTTCGTAGATGCCGCTCGTGTCGGTCGCGGCAAAGCTGGCAGCCAGGGGGCCGTCGGGCGTGGGAACCGCGTCGACGGTGGCCGATGCGGCGGCGTTCTGCTCGGGCGTGGCGAAGCGGACCTGCGGCTTGTAGCGGGCCGGATCGATTTCCAATTCCAGCGGTGAACCTACCGCGCGCAAAATCTCGGCAGACGGCCGCTTGGACAAGTACGCCTGCAACTCCTGCACGGCGACCACGAAGCTGGGGTTGTTCCGCGCCCAGTTGTTCCAGAGCGGGGCGGCCGTCGTCAGGAAAACCACCACGCGACCCTCGCCAAAGCTGCGCTCGACCGCCAGCGGGGCCCCGTTGCGGAGCCGGGCAATCACGCGCGTGGTCGAGTCGGGATCGGGCTTCCAGCCTTCCGCCGCGGCGAAGTAACGCTGGACCAGCACCATCGAGATAAAGCTGTTGCGCTTGCCGGAAAACACGCGAAAGATCGGATGCCCGGTCACTTCCATGTCGGGAGCCCGCTCGAGGCGGTCGAGGAGCAACTCCCGCCGCCCGGCCAACGGCAACGGGAAGAAACCCTTCCCATCCCGATACAATTGCTCGTTGATGAACTTGCCGCGACACTGTTCCCCCAGGAATACCGCCACGCCGCCGCCGCCGTTGACGTATTGCTCCAGCGCCTCGATCGCCGAGGCGTCCAGCCGGTCGACGTTCGCCAGGTAAATGGCGTGGAAGTCGTCGGGCGGGTTGAGACTCAGGTATCTGGGCGTTTCGATCCGGGGGTTGATGCCCGTCCGAACCGATCCGCCGGGCGCCAAAGCGGCGCTGAGGAAACGCGCGTCGAGGGCCTCCGCGCCGCCGTCGACCAGCAGGACGGGCACGTCCAAGGGGAAGTCGATAACCGAGTAGCGGAAGTTGTCGGCCGCCACGGCGTCGCTTTCCAGGCGGGCGGTTATCCGGTGTTGGCCGGCCGTGGGAAAATTTACCTGGAACCGCTGCCTGGCCGTTCGGCCCGGCGGTATCTCGGCAATTGTCACCGCCGGCCGGGGATGACCGTTCTCCTCGAGCAGGACCGCCACTTCCTTAACCGGCGCGGTGCCGAAGTTCTTGACGCTCACTTCCATGAACAGAGGGACTCCAGCCGCCCGAGTTCCCGTCATCGGCCGAAGCGACATAATTGCCAGGTTGGGCCGTGCCGCTTCGACACAGTTGACCAGGTGAATCTTCGCCCCGCTGTCGGCAAGGTGCTGGAGCCGCGTTTTGAGATCGGCCGGTTCCTCCCACTGCCGGGCGCGGAAATCGGAGATCAGGTAGACGATGCGGTGCTCGTCGTCGGATGTGCCGAGCAATTGCCCGATCGCCTCCAGCGCCTGGTTGGGGCCGGCGGGCATTTGGGAGGCGGCAAGCGGACCGAGGGCCTCGTGCAACCGGTCGACGAAATTGGGGCCGACCGGTTCTTCCAGCAAGTCGGGTTGCGTGCCGCGTGCGGTGCGGCCGGCCTGGGAGAACCGCAACAGGGTGACGGTTTGCGGCTGAACCTGCCGGGCGGCCTCGGTGCCGATCCGCCCGATGACCTTCTTGGCCTCGTCAAAGGCACTGGTATCGGCCCAGCGGTCCGACATCGAGAAGCTGTCGTCCAAGAGCAGGATGTGATGCGTTTTGCTGGCGCCGAACAGATCGCCCAATTGGTTGCGCAACAGGGGTTGTGCCACCACCAGCACAATCGTCGCGACGGCCGCCAGCCGCATCAACAACAACAGAAGCTGCTTGAAGATGATCCAGGTGCGGTTCTTCTTCTGGCTCTCGAGCAGGAACTCCATGGCCGCCCAGTCCACGCGCCGGTGGCGCAGCATGTTGATCAGGTGGATCAACACGGGCACGCCGACGATCAGCATTCCGCCGAGCAGGGCTGAGTGGACAAATGTTGGCATTTGGGTAGTGGCCAGTGGGCAGTGGATAGTGGATAGTGGCCAGTGGTCAGTGGCTAGTGGTCAGTGATTTGTGCGAAGCCGCAAGCGGCACGCTTTCCGCCTTCCCCCTTCCCCCTTCCCCCTTCCGCCTTCCGCCTTCCCAAACGGTTGCTCAGGTATGCGGCCAGTGCGGCGTCCAACGGCTGGCTGGTCCGCACTAGCGAGTAGTCGACACCGTGGCTTACGCAGCCGCGTCGGACTTCTTCGAGATAATTTCCCAAAGCGGCGAGGTATCCCTCACGCAGAGCGCGGGGATTGCAACTTAGATGTTGCGGCAACTCCAGCCCCTCGAACCGCGTGGGGCCGCTGAAGGGGAAATCCAACTCGTCGTCGTCCATCACGTGCAGTACCATTATGTCGTGACCCCGGCTGCGCAATAGCCGCAGTCCGCGAAACAATCCGTCGCGCTCGACCAAGAGGTCGGAAACCAGAATCATCATGCCGCGCCGCGGATAGCTTTCGGCCGCCTTGCGGAGGACCTGGTACAAGTCGGTCTTTTCCCGTGGCTTGCTGATATCGAGGGCCTTGACGATCGAATCGATATGGTTGCGCTTGGTGCGTTGGGGGACGGTCATCCGCGCGTCATCGTCAAAGGCGATACATCCGACGGCGTCGTGCTGACGCAGCACCAGGTAGGCCAGGCAGGCCGCGATGGTGCAACCGTACTCGTACTTATTCATCGTGCCGGCGCCGTAGCGCATGCTGCCGGAAACGTCGACCAGCAGCGTCGCGCGGAGGTTGGTGTCCTCTTCGTACTGCTTAACGTAGTAGCGATCCTGCTTGGCCCAGACCTTCCAATCCACGTCGCGCAGGTCGTCGCCCCAGGCGTACTCGCGATGCTGGAGGAACTCGACCGACTGGCCGAAGTACGGGCTGCGGTGCATGCCCGAGAGAAATCCCTCGACCACGTGGCGGGCGCGCAGTTCCAGCCGCGAGATACGCTTGATTACGTCAGGATGCAAAAATCTTTTGGAATCGGGCATCGTTGGTCAGTGCGGCTTCCTTGGTGGGAGTAACCGCCAGAATCCGCTCGACCAGGGCGTCGGCGCCGACCCCTTCGCTCTGGGCGGTGAAGCTCAGCACGAGCCGGTGCCGCAAGACGGGCTTTGCCAGGGCCTGGATGTCGTTGCAGGTAACGTGGGTGCGGCCTTCCAGAAGCGCCTGGGCCTTCGCCCCCAATACCAGGAACTGAACCGCCCGGGGACCGGCGCCCCAAGCAATCTGGTCCGCGACGAACTCCGGAACACCCGGCTCGCCCACCCGTGTCTGCCGAACCAGCGACAAAGCATATCGAATCACGTGATCGGTAACCGGCACCTCGCGAACGATCCGCTGAAGCTCGATAATCTCCTCGGCCTTCAGCACCGGCTCGATCGAGTCGCTGATGGTGGTGGTCGTGCGTCGGGCGCCCTCGAACTCCTCGTCGAAGTTGGGGTACTTGACGAAGACCTTGAACATGAAGCGGTCCTGCTGTGCCTCGGGCAGCGGATAGGTGCCTTCCTGCTCGATGGGGTTCTGAGTGGCCAGCACAAAGAACGGATCGGCCAGCGCATGCCGCACCCGGCCCACCGTGACCTGACGTTCCTGCATGGCTTCCAGCAGGGCGGCCTGGGTCTTGGGTGGAGTCCGGTTGATTTCGTCGGCCAGAATGATATTGGAAAAGAGCGGCCCTTCCAGGAAACGGAACTCCCGGCTCCCCGTGCTCCGGTTCTCCTCGATGATCTCCGTGCCCGTGATGTCGGCCGGCATCAGGTCGGGTGTGAACTGAATCCGGCTGAAAGAAAGGTTCAACGCACGGCTGAGCGTGCTGATCATCAATGTTTTGGCCAGGCCGGGAACACCCTCCAACAGGCAATGTCCCCGGCTAAACAGCGAAATCAGCAACTCGTCGATTACGGCCGTTTGCCCGACGATCACTTGCGATAGCTGGTCCATGATCTTCTGCCGGGCATCGCCGAGTTTTTCGACGGCCGCGGCGTCCTGGGCGGTTAATCCTTCGTCTGGCATTGCGTTTCCTTTAGGGTGTCAGGTGTGCGATAGGAACCGCTTGCGGCTTCGCACACTTTTGGTGTTGATGGCGTGGCGGTGCGAAGCCGCAAGCGGCCTAAACCCCTAGCGTTGATAAATCGGCAACGTGCCGTTTTCCAATTGCAATATGGTCAAGTTGATGGCCGTGGTATACACCGGTCCGATGTAGCCCTGGTTCCAGGAGCCGTCGGGACCTGCTTCCGAGAGGAGCCGGGCGTGTAGTTTGTCGCGATACTCTTCCCACTCCTTGCCGCCCTCGCGGTAGCGGACCTGGGAGTAGTAGTAATGGGCGTAGTGCCAATGGCCGAACCCGCGGCTGGAGATGTTCGACAGGTTCTTTTTGCAGTACCCCAGCAGCTTGGGTACGTACTCGCTATCGTAGTCGCCGGCGTTGAACAGGCAGGCGATGGCCGCGGCGGTTATTGCCGGCCGGCCGTTGCCGCCGCGGATGTTGTACTGGACTCCGCCGTCGGGCCGGGTGCATTTGCGGATGTAGCCGATCGCCTTGTCGACGATTTCCGTGGGGACGGGAATCCCGGCGTTCCGGCACCCGCGAAGTGCTTGCACCTGAGTGATCGTCGTCGAGCCCTCGTCGAACCCGTGGCCGTCCTTCGCGCTGACGTATCCCCAACCGCCTTCTTTGGTTTGAGCGCGGCCGGTGAAGACCACCGCGCGGGTCAATACGTCGACCAACTGTTCGCGGCGGTCGATGTCTTCTTCCTCACCCAACACTTGCGAGAGGAAGAGCGTTCCGAACCCGTGGCCGTAAGTGTAACGGTCGTCGCGCGTCGGATCGCCGATCAAGCCGTTCGAGCGGCTTCGACCGGCAAGGTAGTCGACGGCGCGGCGGATTTGCGGCGCGTACTTCCCCTGGTTGGTGGTCGATCCTTCCGAGAGAAAGGCGATGCCCGCCATGCCGGTCATTGCCGTTGGGTACCGCCCGTCGTTGGCCGTCCAGTGGCCCAACCGCGACTGCCGATTCGTCCGCCACTCCAATCCACGGCCGACCGCCCGTTGGACGTCGGGATTGTTCGACCCGGCAAATACCCGAGCGTCGCATAGGCAAAGTGCCGCGGCCAGCAGGGCGAATAGCGTTAGCAGATGTCTTACGCCGAAGGTGTTAAACAACAAAGCGCACCCCGGGGCGAGAGTCACAGAAGATGGCCTAAACCCCAAAGGGGTTTTACAAATCCTGCTAACCATCCGCCGAAAACGGGACGTTGTAAAACCCCTTCGGGGTTTGGGCCAGATGGGATGGCATCGTAACCCGGGGTGCGCTGCGCGACCCCGGGCTTTGTTGTCTAACCGCTTCGCGGTAGTAGCTAAAACCGCGCTATTAGGCATGTTGCGTCTCACTTCCCGATCTCCAAATTCTCGATGGCCTCCTCGATCGCTTCCAAGGGGGCAATCCCTTGCACTCCCTTTTTCAGTGCTTTCAATATGGCCCCGGTGGCCTTGGGTAGCTTTCCCTTTTGTGATGACGCGGCCTTGGACTTGTTCGTTTCCGACACCGGCGCGGGCGGCTTGTCGGTGAATGTCATGTTAATGGTGTATCGCTGAAGAGCCAACGTGACGGTCTTCTTCCGGGGGTTGCCGGTAAGCTCGAACACGCTGGTCGAGTTCTCCATTTCGTCGCGGAAGGCTACCCGACCGTTGCGCTTGTCGATGCACAGCACCGATACCCTATGCCGCTTGGAGCCTTGGACCTTCGGATCATATGTCTGGCAAGCGAAAGTAACGATGGGTAACTGTTCCGGTTGAGTCAGCGGCAGTTGTTGGTTTTCGATAGCGACCGGTTCCGGCCAGAGCTTCTTGCCTTGGCGGTCGAAGGCGTACGCCCGGCCGCGAATGATCGGCCTGGACAACACCCGCGGTACCGGATTCGGCTGTCTGATCCCACCCATGTTCGCCGGCCGGCTGTGAGTGACGAGAATATATTGATCGCCCAACGCAAGTACGAATATCTCCGACAAGGGATCTTCCGGCTCGAGTTTGGCGTCGACAATCGTGCGGCCGTCGGACAGCGCAACGAGTACGAAATGCCCGTCGGGCTCGAATACCCCCACGGCTTGCTCGCCGGCCACCCAAAGTTTCGCCTCGGGCGAGAACTTGCGTGGCGGCCAAAGCGACTTCTGTTGCCAGGGATCGAAGAAATCCAGCACTTGCCGGTTGTCCTCCAGGCGCCAGACCAACACGTTTCGGCCGAGGATTGCCTTGCGATATTCCGGGGAAGGGACCTTTCGCTTACCCAGCAGCTTGCCGTCGGCCGCCTGAAAGACCATCGCCTCGGTCCCGTCCGGCGGTGCCGCGAAAACATATTGATCGTCTCCCAGAAGAGCGCTACCCGGCGTAACGTCGCGTCGTATCCAAAGCACTTCGCCGGTCAACGGATCGGCGGCCACGCAACTGCGAAATCTCCAGTAACAGGCGTACCGGTCGGTAACCGCCCCCAACGAGCTTATCGTGTTGGCGTAGCGCCGCATCATGTGGAAAGCCGGCATGCCAAACGGCATGTTGTTGATCGCCGCGATGCGCGGCAGTGGAGGCTTCGACCCGGTGAATACCGGTTCGATCAAGTCTTGCGACCAGAGCCGCTCGGGCGAGCCGTCGCGAAGCGCGTCGATTGCAATAACCTTGTACCCCATCGACAGAAGCAACAAGTGTCCGCGTGCGGCCACGCGGGACCAACCCCTATTAAATGGGAAGCCGTGCCGGTTGTTCCGCTGGGCTAGTGCCGTTTCCCACAGCCGGTTCCCGTAGCCGTCGCGTCCCACGGCCACTCGCCGGCTCTGATTGAACTCGACGCGCTTGTCGGAGAAGAACGGGGCTCGATTTCCCAGGTAGTCGAGCGCGAAGCTGCCTTGGCTCGAAGATCGGGGAGTTCGGGTTTTGACCTTCTTGGTTTCGACCAGGCCGGCAGGCCACGATGGGGCGGGCCCGAGCCATTTCTTAACCGGATCGTCGTCCGGCAATGCCTCGACAAGCTGCCGGCCGGTCTTGCCGCCGGGACAGACCACATCGGCCAACTCGTCGCGGAGTCGCTTGTAGCAGACGGCCGCGTCTTTCGGAAGCCTGGCCTCTCGCAACAGCGCGGCCAGTTCGACCACCGCGGCCGCAACACCTTCCGGCTCCGCCGAGCGCTCCATCTCCCGAAGAACGAACTCCGCCTCCAACAGGCGGTCCGCTTGCTTCAGACGGCGAACCAGGTGCTCTCGAGCCTGCCGAGCGATCGGGTGGTCGGCGAAGTAGTCGAGGAACCGCCCAAGGGGCTCGGGGCCCGTGGCCTCGACCGCCGCGGCAAGCCTCGCCTCGACCATCCTGTCGATCTCGGCCTTCACTTCAGCCGGAGCGGCCTCGCGAAGCTCCGTCAACTCCCCTCGGATTCGACGGTCCCAACGCACCGAACGCGACCGGTCAACCCGCTCCAGGCGGTGATGGTCCTGATCCAACTCGATCAGTTTCACGTAGTGTTCCAAGGCCGCTTGCCACTGGCCCGAGGCCTGCAACCCGGCAGCCATCAATTGCAGGTATTCTGCCCGCTGGTCTGGCCGGTCGATGAGCTGCTCGATTTGGGCGGCGCTGGAGCGACTGGCCTTGAAGTCCTGCCGCAAGCCGTCCAGTAGCGCCTCGCGCAGCAGTTCGCGTGTTTTGGGGTCTTGTGCCAGCTTGTAGGAGCGGCGCAGTGTGTCAACCGCCTCCGCCAGCTTGCCCGAATCGAGCAATATCTCGCCATGGAGCGCCAGTGCGTCGGGGTCGTCGGGCTGCCGCCGGAGTGTCTGCTCGATTTGTTTTTTAAGCGCATCCAACTGGTAGAAGGCCTCTACACCGCCGGTGCCTTGCGAGATGACGTTCCCCCGGTAACAGACGAGGTTTCCCGGCACGCTGCCGTCGCGCGACTTGGACGTTCCAACCGGGGCGCCGGTAGCCAGGTCGATAGCGAGGATCTCGGCGGTACTAAGCGGCAGGTAGTAACTATTGCCGGCGAGAAACCCTTGACCGCTCGGCACGGCGCCTTCCGGGAGTTCGACGGTACGGCCGTCCCCGGCCGGAGTGCCGTCGGCCAGCGTCCGGGCGCGGCCCTTTTCGCGGCCGATCAGCACCACGTTACCCTGACACACGCAGGCCACGAAAAGATCGTCTTCCCGTTTGTGCCGCCAGATGCGCTCGCCGTCGATCAAGGCCAGGCAATGCAAATAGTCCGATTCGATAGGACTGACCAGCACCCGGCCGTCAACCAGGATAGCATTGGCATCCGACCAACGTCCCGTCGTGCTTGGATTCTGCAGGATTCCAAATCGCATGAATCCATGTGGGCGGTGGCGGAATTGTGGGCTCCGGGCGTAGCGATATCCCCACAACAGCGACCGGGTGGCCATCTCGACGCCGACAATCGCCCCGTTGGCGGTGGGACACACCAGAACCCCGTCAGCATAGGACGGCGACACGCCGGCACATCGCCTGAGCGGCGAGTGGAGGATATCACGCTGGGCGACAGCCAATTGCTGCGACCAGAATGTTTTTCCAGATTGGCCGTCCAGGGCCAGCAGGCGGATTTCGCCCTTGACCTCGGCCAGGACGTAGAGCCGACCCATCAAAGGCAGCGGGGGCCCGAGAAAAAACGCCCCGGCTTCCGGCAGATCGAACTCGTCGACCGATCCGCCCACGTGCCAAACCAGCTTGCCCGTCAGAATGTCGTGGGCCGCCAATCGGTTGTACGGCTTCGGCCAGTCGGGATTCAATTGGCGGCGGCCGTTAATGATGATATGCCGCGAGTTGCGCACGGCCAGACCGAGCCCCAAATCCTCGATGCTGAAAACGAGCCGCCCGTCGCTCGTCATCGTGCCGTAGGTGGCATCTTCCCATATCCGCTGGCTCAACCCCATCGCCAACTGCGAATAACCGCTCGCGACTTTCTGGCCGGAAAGCAGTAGCTTTCCAGGCAAATCGTCGGTCGGCACTTCCCAGAGCCGCTTGCCGGTCGCAAAGTCCACGGCCAACAGATTTCGCGCCGTTCGCATCAGCACAACGTCGTCAACCGCCAACGGATGTAGTCCGGGCAAGACCGGGACGCTTTGCTCCTTGAATATCCGATCGAGATACACGAGTATCCCGTCCACCATCGGATGATCCGTGGACGAAACGTGCCACCGCATGTTCATCAGCGGGGCACCGCCCAAACTGGACGCGTTTCGCGAAGCATTGCCCCGGACCATTGTCCACCTGTCCGGCTGGATGGGCGCGGCCTGGTGCAGTGGACCGATCGCGCCAGTGAGCCACTCCACGAGCTTCTCCTGCTTGCCGGGCAAAGGGACATCTTTGCCTGCAATCCTCACGGTGGAGTTTGGGTTGCGCTCGGATAAGGCCGCAAGAACCTCTTGGGCCCTTTCCGGCATGCCAGCGCGAAGCCAACAAGTGGCAATCGCCAAAGACAGAGCCGGTTCAAACAACTCGGCCGTGCCAGATGCGTCCTGCAGCCGGCCGAGTGTCAGTGCCCCGGCCAGCGGACGTTCATGGTCGAGATGATAGAGCCCCAACAGGAATGTTGCCTCGTAGCCGGCCCGAGTGTGAAAGAAGCGTCGGGAGATCTCGGCCAGACGCATGGCGTCGCCGTCGGCAGCCGCCTCATCAAGCATCTGTCGCGCCCGGGCGCCAGACTGAAGTTCGTACAAATCCAGGCCCCGGCGAGGCATCCGGCCGATCAACTGCCGGGCCTCCGCCTTCAGGCTGCGGTGCAGTGGCGCGTTGCGGTCCGGTTGGAAAAAATAGTCTTCCGGACCCTCCAAAATCGCCCCCAAATAGCGCACCGCTTCAGCATGGCGGCCGGTTTGGAGCAACTCTCGGGCTTTGGAGAGTTGTTTCAAGGCAGTACGCTCGGCAGGAAGGAAGACGTTCTCCACGAACTCGTCTTCCGCCTTCGCAGTGCCGGAAGCCGGCGTCATTTGACCGAGCACCTGGCCGCTGGCCACAATTGGCCCAACTGGCCCGTGCGCGCATGTCGACCAAAGCGCTGCTGTCAACAGCGCCAGCGCGATTTCCAGGGGGAAAAAGGGACCAGGTTTAATTTGTGCGAAGCACCCTTCGGGCCGTTCCGGCAAATTAAACCTGGTCCCTTTTTCCCTTCTCGGCGCCATCATATGCCTCCTCCGCTTCCGTGGACTGGCCGGTTTCCGGCCGGCTTGCTGCCCCTTGCAGCGCAACCTCCATCATACCATGAAAACCTTCCAGAGACGGCAGGCAGCCTGGCAAATCGTCGTATCGGCCGATACAGGTTGCCGCCAACCGGTCACCGGTTCGCGTAGACCTCGGGTGCTTATTGCATAGACCAATGATTAGGGGCCGCGAAAAAATAACCTTTACAAGTTTGAGCGAGGGTGGCACGTCCCTGAGCGCAGCGAAGGGCGTGGGCACCCGGCTCAACACGCCCTTCGTTCCTCAGGGACGTGCCACCCAATTGATCAAGTTATTTTTTCGCGGTCCCTTAGTAGTCTATTGACCCAAGAAAGTTCCCTGCCGCAGCGCAAACCACTACATTGTAATATCTTAGGCAAAAACCCGACAAAAAGCCAGCTTTCTGTCGGATTGTTGCTATTGGGAAAGCGGTGCCTCGTTGGCGAAAAGTCCGGCGCGGATGGGTGTCCCCCATACCACAAGAGAGTGTGGATGTCAACCGGCGAGCCAGTTCAGAGGACAGCCTTTGGCACCCATCACGGGCATCCGGTAAAAGGGGCTTTCCACCGTCGCAAAACTGCGGCTTCGGCACGAAAGCAGGGCCAAAACGGGCAAAAACGGGCAAAAAACGGCTCGGAAGGCGTTTTTTCCCGGTTTTTTCGGCGTTTGAGCCGTTTTTCGGGTTGCATTATCGGGCAAACTGACTCTAATCATCCCGTTCAGTGTGACGAACGAACGTGGCGTTCCACCTGTCGGACGCACGTGGTTGACCTCTCAGAAACCCCACATGGAGGGTATTGGATTATGGCAAAAGTAGTCAAGAAAGCCCCGACCAAGACAGAGATCCTTACAAACATCGCCACGGCCACGGACCTGACGAAAAAGCAGGTCACCGCTGTGCTTGAAGCGCTCCAAGCCGAGATCAAGAAGAATCTCGGCAATCGGGGGCCGGGCATGTTCGCCATTCCCGGATTGTTGAAAATCGCGAAGAAAAAGGTCCCCGCACGACCTGCCAAGACGGGCGTCCCCAACCCCTTCAAGCCGGGTGAACTCATGGACGTCAAGGCACGCCCCGCCTACAACAAAATCAAAGTGCGGCCGCTGAAGAACCTCAAAGACATGGCCTAGGCCCCGACGCCGTTGAAATCCCCTCGTTCCCAAGCGCCCGCTTGGGAACGAGGTGAGCGGCGGCTACGCAAGAAGCTCAAAGACCAAGTGCCTCAAGAACGGGTGCAGGAGCGGGTTTGCGCGCCGTAGCGGATACCGACCCTTATCAAGACGAGATCGCCAAGGGCCGTTTACGGCCCGGCCCGCCGAAGGTGGTATTAGGCCCGGCATTCATGCCGGGTTGGAGAGTTGCGAGAAGTTCGGGAGTTCTCACCATCACGGCAACTGTCGAGGCCCGTTTACGGGCCTTCTCGCCGTAGTGGCTTAAGCCGGGAGCGAGAAGCCCCGTAACCGGGACTCCGGAGGAAAACAGAGGGCAAAAACACTGGCTTCCCCAACCCGCAACCCGTCCTAAAGGACGGGCCTAATACCGCCTTCGGCGGAAACGCCCGTAAACGGGCGTAGTCCGGCGAATTGCTCGAGAGTTATTCTTCAGATGGCTGGACAATCACGAAACTACAAACCCGTTCCTGCGCCCCTCAAGAACGGGTCTTTGTGGTCACCAATCCGCGGGCGCTCTCACTGCGGCCGTGCCCACTGGAAGAAGCCGATGGCTTCCAGTTCGCTTTTGAGAGTTTCCGTTTCGTCCGGATCGAGCGAGACCTGTGGCAGCCGGTTGGGGCCGCAGTCGAGACCGATCAGGCCCATTACGGCCTTGAAGGCCGTATGGCCGCCGTACTCGCGACAGACGCGTATCATGTCGACCGAACGGGCCTGACATCGCCGGGCCTGGACCATGTCGCCGGAGTTGAACGCTTCGATCAATCGGCAATACAACGGCGCGGCGAAGTTGTATGTAGTGCCAATGGCTCCTAATGCACCGGTACTCAGCCCGCTAAGAAGCATTTCATCGCGGCCGTGGAGGATATCGAACCGGCCGTCCTCGAAATCGAGCAACGACTGGAGCTCGTCGACGGTGGACGCCGAATACTTGATGCCCACGAAGGCAGGGAGTTTGTCGGCGGCGAGTTGGAGCAACTCCAGCATATCCAACTCGACTCCGGTAATTCCCGGAATGTTGTAGTAGTAAAAGGGAAGTTCCGGCGCGCCGGCGCTGATGTGGGCCAGGCATTCGGCGAGCACCTCGACGGATGCCGGTTTGAAATAGGAGGGCGGGGTGGCCGAGATGGCATCGGCTCCGATCTGCCCGGCATGGGTTGCCAGCGTGTGTGCTTCGGCCAGGCTGTTGTGGCCCACGTGCACGACCACCGGTAGCCGGCCCTTGCCTGCTTCGACAAACGCTTCGGCCGCCTTCATGCGTTCGTCCGTCGTGAGCGACGCCCACTCGCCCGTGCTGCCGCACACAAAGACGCCGCTTACGCCTTCGCGAACCAGGTGGTCCACGACCGGGCCCGCCCGGTCGAGATTCAGTGAACCGTCCGCTCGCATCGGTGTAAAGACCGCCGCCACCAACCCTGTCATCCGAAAGCTCATATGCGTTGTCCTATTTGGTGCCTAACCATTAACGGGTTCCCGGCCATCCGAGCCGCAGTGTCCTCACTGTGGGTTACGAAGCGTACGGGCATTACCCGCCCTGAGGACAAGGCGGCTCGGACCCGCGACGAACCCATCTACTTTAATCGCTACGGGCGGGTCGCGAAAGCGGGGGCGGGAATAGTGGTCAGGCCGGGCCTGGGCCTAAGCCGCATTTCTCACCACGGTATGCCACTGCTTCGCTAGAAGCAGTGTTTTCCCGAGAGTTTTCGCGGCACTGCTTCTGGCGAAGCAGTGGCACACTGTTTCGGTACGTCCCTGGTTGGTGAGAAATGCGGCTCACCACTCGACGGCAATTGCCGCGGTGGTCACGCCCGCACCCACGGAACAGAGCACGATCTTGTCGCCCGACTTGAGATTCTCTTCCACGTCGAGGATAGCCAGGGGGATGCTTGCGCTGGAGGTATTTCCGACCCGCTCGACGTTCATGCAGAATCGGTCGAAGGAGATACCGGACCGTTTGGCCGCCGCCTTGAGTATTCTCAAGTTCGCTTGATGGGGGATTACCCAGTTCGTTTCGTCCAGTGTCCACCCGGTTCCGGCGACGGTCTGGCGAATCAGCGCGGTGAAGCTCTCGGTTGCAAAGCGGAACAGGGCCGGCCCGTCGATGCGAATTGCCGGATCGGCTTTTCCGTTGCCGTTGGCGAGGAGGTATCCGGGCTCTTCGCGTCGGGCCATGTGTAGTCCCCTGCCGTCGGTACCCAGGACAGTTTGCCGGATGCGATGGCCCTTGTGTCCCGCCGACATAATCTCCGCCCCGGCACCGTCGCCGAAGATGAACGAGGTATTCCGATCGGATCGGTCCAAGAGTCGCGACTGCATGTCGACCCCGACGGCCAAGACGTTGTGTGCCATTGCGGAGAGGATCATTCCCCGGGCCATGGCCACCGCGTAGAGCCATCCGGAGCACGCGGCGTTCAGGTCGAAGGCTGGAATACCACCCAGGTTCAGTCGATCTTGCAGGATGCAGGCGGTGGACGGCATGGCCACGTCGGGTGTGGTGGTGGCCAGAATGATGGCGTCGATGTCCTTGGTGTCAATCCGCGACTTGCGTATTGCTTCCAGCGAGGCCGCAAAAGCCATGTCCGACGGCTTCTCGTCCTCGGCGGCCCAGCGACGCTGCCTGATGCCGGTGACTTGGAAGATGTATTCCTCGCTGATCTCGGGGAAATCCTTAATCAGTTCCGCGTTGGTGACCACCCGGTCGGGAAGGTAACCGCCGACACCCAGCAGGACCGCTCCGTTATCGTTTGTCGGCGTGGTGCGGACGCCGGGCATTTCGGCCGGTTGTGCATCTGCTTGGATGTTTTCGGCGGCGGGTGGTATCCAGTCCTTCATGCTGCTGTCGCAAGTTTCGATTTCCATCACCGGTTCACGGAACGAAACCGTTTCACCCTCCAGATGCAGCAGGCGAATCAACGTCCCCCCGCAAGGCGCCTCGAAATCGAATACCGACTTGGCGCTGTCGATTTGCGCCAGCACCTGCCCCTTGTCGAAGTGGTCGCAGTCGGCCACGTACCATTCGATGATGGTCGCCTCGGTCTCGGCGGCCCCTTGAGCGGGCAAATACAGCGACAACTTGAAGGGACTTTGCTCCACTACTTCTCCCTCAGCATCTTCTCGATGCGGTCCAGGATACTCTCGTTGCTTGGACGACCATACGATTCCAGTTCCGGTGCAAATGGGATCGGTACGTCCGGAGCGGAAATCAACTCGGGTCGGCAACGCAGTATGGCCGGGTCCGCCCGGACCACCAGCGAAATAATCCGGTCGCCAAGCCCCTGCGTTTCCCCACACTCCTGAACCACCATCAACCGGCCCGTCTTTCTTACCGATTCCACGATCGGCGAGAGGTCCAACGGTTGCAGCAGAAAGGGGTTCCAGACCTCGACGGAATACGGGCAGCTCTCGGCCGCCGAAATCGCCTCGCGCACCATGGCCCCCATGGCGACCAGCGTCAGGTCGGTTCCCTCGGTGTAGCGGCGCGCCCGCCACACACTCTGCAGGTCGCCGTCGAAGTCGATGTCGCCGCTCGTGCTCCAATAAAGCAGCTTGTGTTCGAACACCAGGCAGGGGTTGCGATCGTAATAGCCGGCCACCAGCGCTTCGAAGGTCTCCTGCGGCGTGGCCGGATAGAGCAGCTTCAGGCCCGTAAACCGCGACCAGAGCCCCTCGAACTCGCCCGAGTGAAACGCCCCCATCGTCAGCCCACCCCCGCAAGGCAGCCGCACCAGAAGCGGAGCCGGTCGACCGGAGCGGAAGTACCATGTGGCCGCGTTCAGTCCGAGTTGCGTGACGGCCTCGGTCGAGAAATCGGCGAACTGGAACTCGACAATCGGCTCGGCGCCCACCTGCGACGCCCCCAAGGCGAACCCCATGGTCCCCGACTCGCAAATGGGCATGTCGATCACGCGATCCGCACCATGCCGATCGATCAGCCCCTTGCACGTTTTGAACGCCGAGCCGTACGTGCCCACGTCCAGACCGGTCAGAAAAGCACGGGGGTTGTTTTCCAGAATGTAGTCCAACGCGTGATTGACCGCCGTGCCGTTCTTCACCTTTTTGGCCTGGTACGGCTTGACCGCGGCGGGTGAAGAACTTGCGAACACGCTCGACCGCTTGACCGGCGGCTTGGGCCGGGCAACCAAAAACGCCTTCGACAGGGCCGACTGAACCTCCTCGTCGACCATCGCCTCCAGCGACACCGTGTCCGACTCGCCCCGCCCGCAGAACTCCTGTAGCTTTCGGCGGGTGCTGGGCAACGGATCGCGTACCTGCCAGCGGTCCCTTTGCTGTTGGGTAATGTACTCGGCCTTGTCGTAGGCGGCGTGACCGTGCAGGCGAACGGTCATGCACTCCAGGATCGTCGGCAACGGATTCTCCCGCATGGCGTCCAACGCCTCGCAGACGGCCGTATACACCTCCCAGGCGTCGGTGCCGTCGATGGTCCGGCCCGATATGCCGTAGCCTTGCGCCCGGTCGGAAAGACGCCGGCAGTTGTATTGAGCGGAAGTAGGTGTCGAGAACGAGTAGTGGTTGTTCTGCACCACAAACAGCACCGGCACCTTGTGTACCGACGCGAGGTTCAGCGATTCGTGAAACTCGCCCGTGCTGCTGCCGCCGTCGCCGATCACGGACAGCCCGAACGCCTCCCCGCCGTGTCGTCGGGCGGCCCAGGTGCCTCCCACCACCAGGCTGAGCATCTTACCCAAGTGGCTAATCATTGGGAGTCGGCGGTTGTTGGCGTCGCCGTGATGCGCGTTGCCTTCTCGCCCGTGCGTCGGGCTGTCGGCGTTGGCCATGTACTGACAGACCATCTGATAGGGCGTGGCGCCTAGAAGCAGATGGGCGGCGAAGTCGCGGTGCAATAGCGACACGATATCTTTGCCCGGCCTGTATGGCATCGACATCCCCACCGCCGCCGCCTCGTTGCCGGCGCTACTGGTGACCGTCCCTTTCACGTATCCTTTCTCGTACAACTCCAACAGCCGCGCTTCCAGCCGGCGAGAGAGGTACATCAGCGTGTAGGCGGCCGGGTAGAACTCCGGCTTGGCCAGCCGCCCGGGAAAACGCACGACGGCCGGCGACGAGAGCGGGTAGGCTGGATGCGGCTTCAATGCCGCGCTGCCAACGGCCCCCAATTGGGCCAACGTCGCGCCGGCAAGACATATTGCCGGATGCAGCTCGGGCAGCGACGCGGCCAGGCTGCCTGTATCCAGATTAGGTGCCACTTATGGTGCCTTTTCGCTGACGAGATCGTGACGAAGGGGCAAGGTCGATGGCCAGGGATTGTAGCGATCTACCATTGCGGTGTCACGGTCAAATCGGCAAGAATCTCCCGCAAAAAGCGAGGACGAGCCGGATTGCCCATAGCCCCCATGTTGCTACCGCCGTGTATTTCTTGTGTGGGGTGGTTATCCTGTCGACAGCCGCTACAATAGGGCAGCCGAGGGTTACCTCTTGCAAAGCCGCGACCAGTGGTCGCGGTCCTTCGAGTTGTCAGTTCATTTGGTGAACCGCGACCACTGGTCGTGCCTTTACAAGTTCTTCACATCCTGGCAGGACAATCTCCATGACCATAACACCCCAATCCCTCGAAAAACTGGCACAATTCGACACCCCGACGATCTGCAACATCATCGAACTGTTCGATGTCCGGCCGCGGACTTGCGGATTCATGGACCACCGGGTACGGGCAAATTTCCCGGAGCTGCCGCCAATGGTGGGCTTTGCCGCCACGGCCGCTTTCCGCTCGAGCGCCCCACCGGTCGGCGGCGATGCTTACGGGAGCATGATGGACCAGGTGAAGACCTTCGAGGACCTGCCGGGCTCGGCCGTGGTGGTCTTCGAGGATCTCGACGATCCGCCGGTCGGGGCCACCTTTGGCGAGGTAATGTGCTCGGTCTACAAGTCATTCGGCTCGACCGGGCTGATAACCAGCGGCGGCGGACGCGACCTGCAACAGGTCCACGAACTGGAGTACCCGGTCTTCACCGGCTCGACCATCTGCTCGCACGCCTACTGCCACATACTGCACATTGGCCTGCCGGTTCGCGTGGGCGGATTGGTCGTTCACCAAGGGGATCTCCTGCACGGCGACGCCAACGGCGTGACGAACATCCCGCCGGAGATCGCCGCGGAAATGGCCGACATTGGCGACGAGTTCGTCGATGCTGAAAGAATAGTGCTGGACTACGTGGCCGGCCCCGAGCCCAAAACGGCCGAGAAACTCGGCGAAAACCGCAAGGAGTTCGTCGCCGTGGTCAACAAACTCCGCCAGCGCGTACAGTTGAGAGTTGAGGGTTGCGAGTTGAGAGTTGCGAAGCCGCAAGCGTGTGGATGCCCCCTTCCGCCTTTCCGATTCTACGGATTCTACGGTCTGGCTTGAGTTTTCCGGTCAGGCCACCGATATAGGCTTTTAGCCACGGCTCTTCGCGCGGTGTTTGTGCGCTCAGTGCGGCTGGCACCGCGGGCAGGTCGGGCGGTTTTTTTCCGTTAGTCCTTGCAAGAAAAGGACTTACGCGAACGAGCCTCCGATTTGCACGGCCGTCGATGGCTAAGTTCTTTGACAATAAGCACTTACCGAGAAGCGTCCCGCCGTTGGGCACGCCGGGTTTTGGGTTCGCAACCGGTCTGAAATCCCGCCCGATGGCACCCCCCAGCACGATTGATCTTGACTGTAGTCGTTATGGCACCTACACTTGGAGCATAATTGGGCAGGTCCGCACGAGCCGCTGCCGAGGCTACGGCGACCCCTTCTCCAAGGAGAGTTGAGTCGTGACCAAGAAAGAGATTGTTAGGACCATTTCAGAGCAGATTGGGTTGACCCAATTGCGGACCAAGGAGATCGTCCAGAAGACGTTCGACGCCATTGTCGACACGTTGGTGAAAGACGGTCGGATCGAACTTCGCAACTTTGGGGTCTTCGAGGTCAAGCGGCGTGCATCCCGCAAGGCTCGCAACCCACGCACGGGCGACAAGGTCTTCGTCCCGGAGAAATTCGTCGTCACCTTCAAGCCCGGCAAGGAAATGGAAGAGCGTGTTCGCGAGTTGGAGCGTCGGGCGGCGGCCCAGCAGGCGGCCCAAGTCGAGGCTTCCCGGGCCGATAGCGCGGCATCACCAGTTCCCCAAGCACTTGGCAGTTCAACAGGTTACGGCTCCAGTCCCCAGGGTTCCTGACATTCCGTGGTCGGTCGGGCTCATCGGAGCAAATCTCGTCAGTGTCTCGCAGCCTGTTTGGAAACTGGCTTCGAAACCACCTTTCCCGCAAAACAAATCACATCTGGCGAGTTGGCTGCTCGAGTTGTTGGCCCAAGTTACCACCTCGTTCCCAAGCGCTGCTTGGGAACGTAAGGCTCGGAAGTTCCGGTTCCTTCAGTCGCAACCAACCATGTTGCAAGCACTTACGATTGATCCAGGAGGCAGAGCCTCCGTGCCGTGCGTGACGAAGCAGAGCTTCGTCACGAGGTTGTTGACGGGTTGGACGAATGTTTACCTCGGAAGCGCTACAACTCATGTTTCAGGGAGGAGTTACGCCATGCGCAGATTGCTTGTGGCTGCCGCGTTTGGCCTGCTAATGAGCACCACGCTCGGATGCATCATTCCCGCCTATTCGGGCGATCCCGTGCGTCGCACGCAGCAGTTGATCTTCACATCCGAGAATCTCCGGCTGCTGCTGGACGAATGGGAGCGAACCTGGTTCCTCGATCAACCGGATCATTGCACGCCATACCGGACGCACGGTGGTATAATCTAGATTGTGAATTCTGCCGATGTCCAACTCGACGTGAAGTTAGGCCGGCTGCATTTGGCCAATCCAATCGCCGTAGCCTCGGGCACTTTTGGATATGCCCGGGAAATGGCCGCTGTGGTCGATCTGGGGCGACTCGGGGCAATCCTGCCCAAGACCATCACGCAAGAGCCACGTCCCGGCAACCCGCCACCCCGCACCGTCGAACCCACCAGCGGCCTGCTCAACTCGCTCGGCCTGGACAACGCCGGCATCGAGGCTTTCGTCGAACACCAATTGCCCTATCTGGCCGAGTTGCCGACCGCAATCATTGTCAGCATTGCCGGCCGCACCCGCGACGAGTTCATCCGCATGGGGGCACGGCTCGACGGCACGCCCGGCGTGGCCGCCTTGGAGTTGAACATGTCCTGCCCCAATGTCAGCGGCGGGGTCGACTTCGGCACCGATCCGGCAATGTGCGAGAAGCTGGTGGCGGGCGTGCGCCAAGCATGTTCGCTTCCCGTACTGGCAAAGCTGACCCCAAACGTCACCAGCATTGTGGCTATTGCCAAGGCGGCGGAGGCCGGTGGGGCCGACGCGATTTCCCTAATCAATACCTGCCTGGCGATGTCGATCGATTGGCGTCGGCGGCGCCCGCGACTGGGAAACGTATTGGGTGGGCTAAGCGGCCCGGCCATCAAGCCGATTGCCCTCGGGGCGGTGTACCAGGTTGCCGGCGCGGTGGGAGTGCCGTTGATGGGAATCGGCGGCATTGCTTCGGTCGACGACATGATGGAGTTTCTGGTGGCCGGCGCCACGGCCGTCCAGATCGGCACGGCCAACTTCTACAACCCCACCGTGTCCATCGAAATACTCGATTCTCTGCCCGCCGCCCTGGCCGAACTGGACGCGGCCCGCGTCGCCGATGTGGTCGGAACGATCCAGACGACATGCTGAGCCGTCCTGTCCACGAAAGGGGCGAGGGATTGGGGGCGAGGGACGAGCGGAAGACGATCCACTAAGCCTTTTCCTCGTCCCTCGTCCCTGGCCCCTCGTCGGACACCGCGGCCCAGTATGGTGAACATGCTCACCACATTCGAGCACGTTGGACAGAACAAGTTGTGTGCCATAGAATAGCTTTCAGCAGTCAGCTTTGAGTTGGAAACATCTCCAGATGGTGGAAGCTGATAGCTGACTGCTGATAGCTGATAGCAAAACCGCAATTATTGACCACCGAGAGTATAACCACTGACCATGCGAGTACTATCCGGCATTCAACCGACGGGACGGTTCCATTGGGGGAATTACTTTGGAGCGATCCGGCAGTACATCGAACTGCAAGACGAGGCGGAAGACGCCTTCTACTTCATCGCCAACTTGCACGCGCTAACCACGGTCCGCAACCCCGAGGAGTTATGGCAGTGGACGTGGGACGCGGCAATCGACCTGGTGGCGTTGGGGCTCGATCCGGATCGGGCCACGCTGTTCGTGCAGTCGGACGTGCCCGAGGTAAGCGAACTGAGTTGGCTGCTGATGACCGGGACTCCCATGGGGCTTCTCGAGCGGTGCCACGCCTACAAGGATAAGCAGGCGCGTGGACTCTCGGCCGACGCGGGGTTGTTCACCTACCCCGTGCTGATGGCGGCCGACATCCTGGCCTACGACTCCGATACGGTTCCGGTCGGCGAAGACCAAGGGCAGCACATCGAGGTATGCCGCGACCTGGCGGCCAGCTTCAACCATCACTTTGGCGAGACCTTCGTGATGCCGAAGGCGAAGATCATCGACACTTCGGCCCGAGTGCCGGGCATCGACGGCGAGAAGATGTCGAAAAGTTACAACAACACGCTGGATGTCTTCGAAGACCCCAAGGTGCTCGGCAAGCAGATCATGCGGATCAAAACCGACTCCCGACCGATGGACCAACCCAAGGACCCGGAAACCGACCACCTCTTCCAACTCTATTGGCTGTTTGCCGACGATGCCCAGCGGGAGGAAATGGCCACAACGTATCGTCGTGGCGGGTTTGGCTACGGCGAAGTAAAGAAGGCGTTGGCCGGTCTGGCGGTGAGATTCTTCGACGAGGCCCGCCAGCGACGGCGCGAGTTGGAGTCCCAGCCGGAGCGGATTCGCCAGATCCTCGGCGATGGCGCCGCCCAAGCCCGAAAAAAGGCCGCCGAAGTACTCCTCCGCGCACAACGCGTCTGCGGCGTTAAGGGGTAGAGTTGAGAGTTGAGAGTTGAGAGTTGCGAAGCCGCAAACGTCCGCCTTC
>JAUWJC010000479.1 GCA_030607895.1 Pirellulales bacterium | reverse complement strand
GGCGTGTTCTGTGTATACCACGCCCTTCGCTGCGCTCAGGGACGTGCCACACGATGAATAATCCAGGTTACCTGAAGCAGTCCATAGTCTGGCCGATAGTCGTTCGGATGTACAGATGCTCCGATTTGCAGCACCTGTAGCAAAATGATACACCGGTCGCTGCTGGAGTCCACGAGGTTTGGGGCGGCTTGCGGAAAAGGTGTATTTCTATAAACAGTTGCGTGGACACGCTTTACGTGAGATTTCTCGGCACGGCCTGTCAATTTGGTTCCAGTGGTACGCGAAGTGCGTTTTGCATGGGGCAGACGGCCTTCTTGAAGGTCGCAACGATTTGAGCTGGCCCGTGGGGCCTCTGACGGAATTGTGCCGGGTGGCTACCTTGCCCTTGCCACCCGACTTGGCCACTGTGGAACGTGGCCCCGTCGAAGGCCCCCTTTTTTGCGCGCCGGCCGGGCGCGCTCGCGGCAAAGCGTAAGCTACAATTGCCAGGTAAGGGTGGAAATCCCAAATCAGAAATCAGAAATCCCAAATCAGAAATCAGAAATCATGGCCGAACAGACCGATCAAGAGCCCCAGCAAGGGGAAGCCGAGCCTCAGCAGCCGGAAGAGGCGAGCCTCAAGAAATCGGGCTTTTTCCGAAGTCTCTTCACTACAAACAAGAAATGGCTGGCAATCCTGGTGGGGGCGGCAATTGCCCTTCAAGGCGTCGGTTTGGCTTGTTACAAGTTGGGCCGCGCACACTGCAACGTAAACCCAAGTGCCGAGATTGACCTGGGGCAATACTGCTTCGTGGCGTACGGCGCCGAGGATGGGCCGATCGGCGGCGCCAAGTTCCAACTGCATATCGCGCTTCTGGAACAAGTGGACCGTGCTGCCCGGAAAAGACTCAACCAGCGGCAATATCGGGTGCGGCAAGATGTTGAGCAATTGCTCCGCCGGGCGCATGGAGGCGATTTCGACGATCCGGATCTCGGAGAATTGAAACGGCAGTTGCAGGAGCAAATCAACGAGACCCTGGGCATGAGGGCCATAGCCGACGTGGTCATCACCGACTTGAAGCTCCAAGACAGCGGCCGCCGCCGCAATCGGGTCTCCGACACGGCCGAGTCGGTGCCCTGGGCAGAGAAATCCGATGGCGGAAAGCTGAAAACGGAGAGCTGAAAGCTGGCAGTGCGAGGCCGCAAGCGGCTTATCCGCCATCCTTCCGCTTTCCGCTTTCCACCTTCCGCCCTCGTTCCTGTCGGGCCTGGCGGACCCAACAGCCGCCACAAATACACGGGGTCTGGCCGCAGGTGCCGCGGATGTCACGGGCTTTCGACGGCCCGATCGAGCCTTCAACCAGGCTGAGCATCTTGCGGTAGCCCGGGTCGTCGGTGCCGGACCAGCCGCTGTTCGATATCTGCCCCCAACCGGCCGCCTCCACCGCCAGGGGCGCTTTGAGGATACGGCTTTCGGCCGGCAGGGCCACGTTGACCAGCGCGGCGAACGGCTGCCGGGCGAGTTCTTCCCCAAAGGTTTTTTGGATATGCTCGCGGAGGGCTTTCTCGCCTTCCGGCGACGGCTTGCGCCACTCGGCTTTGTTCCAGGAGTAGTCGCCAAAAAACTCGGCGTTGAGGTCCAGCCAATCGACCACTCGCTGAAAGCTCGCCGGATCGAGCTTCTCGTGATTCGCGTCCCCTTGCAGAAGTATCTTGGCCAGCCGGCCGGCATGTGCGAAGTAGTCCTTGGGCTTGCTGAAGTCGGTCTCCTTGTTGCGCACGGCCACCGAGACCAGACCGGGACGCAGAGTAAGCGAATCGTACGCCACGCTGCCATGCACCTTGCCCAACTTAATCGGTCCCTCTATCATCGTACCCAACAGACTGAGCTTCGCTTCCGTCTTCTCCAGCCCATGACAACTTATGCAGTAGCGGTCCAGCACCGGCTGAACGGTTCGGGCGAAGCTCAGGCCGCCTTCGTAATAGGGCGGCACCGAAGGCTTCGGGTCGTACACTTTGATTGCCGCGGGCATTTGGATCCGTGCCGGCGTGGAATTCCGCGGTTCGTGACAGCCGACACAAGCCATCTTCTCGCCGGGTTGAAGGTAGACAAACGTCCTCATGCTCATCACCGCCATGCCGTTCTCGTCGAGGAGTTGGAACATCAGCGGCTGGCCGGCCGGGGCCCGAAAGGCCACCGATCCGTCCTCGGCCACCGGCACCGGGCCCACGATACTCTTGGCCGTCTCGAACAGCACCAGGCTACGGTCGGGTACGCGTTGCACGGTCTGCGGATACATACTGATTACCCGAAGACTCTTCACGCTGCCGGGTGGAATCGTCTCGGTGCTCTCGTAGACGTTCCGGACGTAGAACACACCCGTCTGCTTGTTCTGTATCGACGCCGCCTGCGACGGCAGCACGGGCGGCGTCGGCCGTGGCACGATGGGAATCGGGCAGAAGCAGGAGACGTCCGGATCGCGGTAGATCAACTCCGGCCGCCTAAGGTATCCACCAGGTAAATGCCGTAGGCGTTGTGCGCCTGCACGCCACCTTGTTTGGAATACTGAAGCAGCGAGTAGGCGACCAGGAACAGGTCTTCGCTCATGGGATATGGCGTGGCGCAACTGCGCTTGGGCCACCCTTCCGTCTCCGGAAATGAGACTTCCGGCGTGATCCGCCTGATCGGCTTCTGCCCGTCTTGGCCGATGTGCGGATCGATCACGATAATCGAACCGTTGGTATAGCTATGATGGGCCGTGGCCGTGGCTACCACCTTGTGCGAGCCGGGAATGATTCGCGCCTCGGCAATACTGCACGGGTTGCGCGAGTAGTTGCCGTAGAAGTGCGCGGTGGCCGTGCCGTCCGGACGAGTCGTCCAGAGACTTTGGAAAAACGTGTCGTGCCGGTTGATGTAGTCCCAGCGGGTCCAGATGATGCGCCCGTCGGGCAACACGCTGGGGTCCCATTCGTTGGCCTCGCCGTAAGCCAGCGGGCGGATGTCGGTCCCGTCCAGGTTCGCCCGATACAGCGTATACGTCGGACAATACCGCCCGCCGTGATGGCACCGAACGCCCCCCTGATTCCGTGTGGAGATAAAAGCAAACCCACCGTCGGGCAGATAACACGGATCCCAATCTTCAATCAATACCGTTTCGCGCCCCTCGAACCCTTCCAGCGGATCGGCGGCCGTGCCGGTCACCTGCCGCAGCCCGTTGCCGTCGATGCCTATCTCGTAGACGAAAAACCGGCGCAGGTTGCGGTTCTGCTCGGTGTGGTCGCAGTAGGAGAACAGGATTCGCTTGCCGTCAAACGAGAGGTCCGGATGCAACACCGAGCCGGTCGGCAACTTGCCTTTCAGCAGCACGGTCTCCTTCGGCCGGTCCTTCCACGAATCGAGCACCACCAGCCCGGCACCCGGCCCGCTGTGCCGGCCCAAATACTGGTCCGATTGATGGCTGTAGGCCGGCGGCGGACGCTTGGTTATCAGCAGCTTGTCGAAATCCAACAGAGGATGCGAAAGGATCATCCGACGCCGCAAGCGGCGTACCTCCAGGTAGAGCGATTTCAGTTCCACATCGGATTTCTGTTCGAGCCGGCCGGTCTTCGCTGCCAGCACGGCCAGTTCCGCGGCCAGTTCCGAAAAAGGGACCAGGTTTAATTTGTGCGAAGCACCCTCCGGGCCGTTCCGGCAAATTAAACCTGGTCCCTTTTT
>JAUWJC010000311.1 GCA_030607895.1 Pirellulales bacterium | reverse complement strand
ACTATCCACTAGCCACTATCCACTATCCACATTCCACTATCCACTATCCACTATTCTAGCCATGGCTGAAGATTCAACGCGGGGGGAACTGATCGACAAGGTCGTCAAGATACGGCGGTGTGCCGCCGTAGTCAAAGGCGGCCGGCGCTTTAGCTTCGCGGCACTGGTGGGCGGCGGCGATGGCCGGGGGAAAGTCGGCTGGGGTTACGGCAAGGCCAACGAAGTACCGCCGGCGGTGGAAAAAGCCGTCAAGGACGGGTCCAGCAACATGGTCGAGATTTCACTGGAAGGCGCTACCATTCCGCATACCGTCAAAGGACAATACGGGGCCGCCCATGTCATCCTGGTGCCCGCCGGGCCGGGAACCGGCGTAATTGCCGGCGCGGCGGTTCGGGCAGTGTGCGAGGCCTGTGGAATCAACAATATCCTCACCAAGAGCTTCGGGTCGAACAACCCAATCAACCTGGTCAAAGCCACCATCGGTGCGTTGCAGAGTGTCCGCTCCCAACGCGAAGTGGAGCGGCTGCGCGGAGTTTCGCTGTCATGAACATCAACGACGTCCATCGCCGAATCAACAAAACCAAGAAGCGACAACGCGTCGGCCGAGGAATCGGATCGGGGCACGGAAAGACCTGCGGACGCGGTCACAAGGGACAGCGATCCCGCGCGGGATACTCGGTCCATCCAACCTTCGAAGGCGGCCAAATGCCGTTGGTCCGCCGGATCCCCAAGCGGGGCTTCAATAACCGTTGGGCACAAAGCGTGGCCATCGTCAACGTCGGCCAGTTGGACCAGTGCTTCGACGAAGGCGCCGAAGTCACACCCGAAACGCTCAAGGAGCAAAACCTCGCCAAGGGACGCTACGACGTGCTTAAGGTACTCGGCGACGGCCAACTCACCAAGAAGCTGAACGTTTCGGCCCACCGCTTCAGCAAATCGGCCCAAGACAAGATCAAGCAGGCCGGCGGACAGGCAATCGTCTTGCCCGGCAAAGCCCCCGTCGTCAAGAATAAGCAGAAAACCAAGTGAAGATCGAGCAATGTGGGAAAAGATTCGCGTCATCTTCACGATCCCGGAACTGCGGCAGAAGATACTCCTGACGCTGATGTTCCTGGCCATCTATCGCGTTGGTTGGCAAATCCCCCTGCCAATCGTGGACACGGGTAAGATGACGGCCTTCTTCGGGGGACAAGCCTCCGGCGGCATGGGGCAACTGCTCCAGCAGGTGGCCGTCTTCAGCGCCAGCCAACTCAGCCAGGCTACTATCTTCGGCCTGGGTATCATGCCTTACATTTCGGCCTCCATCATTTTCCAACTGCTGGGTAGCGTTTGGGCGCCCTTGGAAAAACTCCAAAAAGAAGGTGAAAGCGGCCGGAAAAAAATTAACGAATATACCCGATATGCCACCATCGTACTCTGCCTGGGTCAAAGCTGGTTCTACGTGGGGTTCCTCATCGCGAACGGCCTGGTGCACGAGGAATTCCTGGGCGCCGGCGGCGGCCTCAGCTTCGGCTGGCAACTGACCGCCGTACTGACGATGACGGCCGGCACGGCGTTCTTGATGTGGCTGGGTGAACAAATCGACGAATACGGCATCGGCAACGGCATCAGCCTGCTGATCATGGCCGGTATTCTCGCCCGAATGCCCGCCGCCGGCTTCAAACTCCTCAAACCAATGATCGATCAAGGCGGCATCGAGTTGGGTGGAGGTCCCGGCCAGGTGGGCGTCGAGACGCTGCTCGTGCTGGCTGCCTTGTTTGTGGGCGTGATCGCCGGCGTGGTCTTCATTACACAGGGCCAGCGACGCATACCAACGCAAAGCGCCAAGCACGTCCGGGGACGCAAGGTCTACGGTGGAACCCGACAGTACCTCCCCTTGCGGGTGAACCAGGCCGGCGTAATGCCCATCATCTTCGCCAGCAGCCTGTTGCTGTTCCCCTCGGTGTTGTTCGGGTATCTGGTCCGGGCGTATCCAACCTCCACGTTGTTGCAGGGGCTGCACGAGTCGTTCCAGCGTGGCGACTCCTTCATCTACAACATCATGTATGTCGGGTTGATTTACTTCTTCTGCTACTTCTGGACGGCCATCACCTTCAATCCCAAGGATATGGCCGACAATCTGAAGAACTACGGCACGTTCATTCCCGGTTACCGGCCGGGAAAACGTACCGCCGACTACCTGGAAAAAGTGATGGTGCGGATCACCTACGTGGGAGCCGGGTTCCTGGCACTGGTGGCGATTATCCCCACGTTGGTTGCAACCTGGATGGGAATCGACTGGGGTATCGCCAGCTTCTACGGTGGAACCAGCCTCTTGATCGCCGTCAGCGTGGCCTTCGATCTGGTCCAGAAAATCGACAGCCACCTGGTAATGCGGAACTATCGGGGCCTGCTCGATAAATCATAGAAGTTTAGCGGTTTAGGCTGTTAGGGGTGCGGAATGAACCGCTTGCGGCTTCGCACCCCTAACAGCCTACCCACAAAGGACGACAACATGAGGATCGTGTTCATCGGCCCCCCGGGCGCCGGCAAGGGCACCCAGGCCGAACGGTTGATCGAGACCTACCGGCTCGCCCACCTCTCGACGGGTGACATGCTGCGAGCAGCTCGTGACGCCCGGACAGACGTGGGCCGCAAGGCCGACGAGTTCATGTCCAGCGGCCAGTTGGTGCCCGACGATATCATCGTGGCTATTATCCGTGGGCGACTCGAACAACCCGATTGCCGGGAAGGATATCTCCTGGACGGTTTTCCCCGCACCATCGCTCAGGCCGAAGCACTCGATGCCATGCTGGCCGAACAGGGCACGCCGTTGGACGTGGTGCTCCAACTGCAAGTGCCCGAAGAGGAACTCTTCAGGCGGCTCGCCGGCCGCGGCCGGGCCGACGATAAGCCCGAGGTTATCCGTCAACGGCTGGTTGCCTACCGCGAGCAGACCGAGCCGTTGTTGGACTATTACGGCAAGAAAGGCCTGCTTAAAAGCATTGACGGGCTGGGTACGGTGGAGGAGATCTTCGATCGGGCCAAGATGATACTAGACAAGCTGCTTGGGAACTGAACCGGCGTGGAAATCCTACGGTCGCTCCGAGAAATCGCCCTGATGCGCAAGGCCGGATTGCTGGTGTGGCAATCGCACCAGTTGGTCGCGTCGATGATTCAGCCCGGCGCGACCACCGCCCAAATCGACGCCGTCGTCGAGCGGTTCTTCGAAGAACATCAAGCCGTGCCGTTGTTCAAGGGTGTTCCCGGCCGTGTCCCTTTTCCGGCGGTCACGTGCATCTCGGTCAACGAAGAGGTGGTTCACGGAATCCCGGGCCGGCGGGAACTGGCCGAGGGGGATATTGTAAGCATCGACACCGGCTGCAAGCTGAACGGTTGGTGCGGCGACGCCGCCTATACTCATGCCGTCGGCCAAATCGCACCCGATGTCCAAAAGCTCCTGGACGTCACGCGGAATGTGCTTGACTTGGCTGTCGAGCTTTCCGGCAAACGGTCCCTCTGGAGCGAGGTGGCCGCGGAAATGGGAACATACGTCAAAGACAACGGATTCTCGGTGGTCGAGGCGTTCGTGGGGCACGGCATTGGCCGCGAAATGCACGAAGACCCACAAGTGCCGAATTTCGTCAACAGCCGGTTCCGCCGGCGCGGCGATTTCCAGTTGCGGCCCGGGCTGGTGATTGCCATCGAACCGATGGTCAACATGGGCACGAAGGAAGTGCGTGCCAAGCCGGACCATTGGACCCAGGTAACCGCCGACGGACTACCCAGCGCCCACTTCGAGCACACAATCGCCATCACCGAATCGGGGCCGTATGTGCTGACGGCCGGACCGAATGAAGAGCCGGACTGGAAACCAGGGGTCAGGGAGTAGGGACCAGGGGTCAGGGAGTTGCAACCTGGTTCCCAAGCTCCAGCTTGGGAACCCACTGGCTGGAAGCTCCGCTTGGTTGCAGGCAAACCAAAGCTTCGCGGAAATGCGGTCCCAAGCGGAGCTTGGGACCGAGTGGTGAGGACACTGCGGCTCGGAGGGCCGAAAGAAAACTGTGAGAATATGGGTAACATAGGGTAAGTAGCGTGCTTTGTAGGGGGCATGTCCACCCGATAGTGCAAGCTCGCGTGCGGATTACCGTAGGGTGGGTCAAGAAAACTTCACGGTGGGGCTTGTACGATACCGTAGCCACACTCTATACTAAAGTGTTTCCCTATCGTTGGGAAAGTTCTGTTATCGGAAAGTAGAGTGTAGTCGACCATGAAAGTCCGTGCCAGCGTCAAGCGAATTTGCGAGAACTGCAAGATCGTTCGTCGCAGAGGGGTTGTGTACGTGGTATGCAGTAATCCCCGCCACAAGCAACGTCAAGGGTAGACCACGTTATGGAGCCAGTAGATGCCGCGTTTACTAGGTGTTGACATACCGAATGATCGGCCCGCCGTGGTCGCGCTGACGTACCTGTACGGCGTGGGCCCCAAGATTTCACGCGATTTGTGTCACAAGGCGGGAGTGGACCCGCAGATTCGCGCGCGGGACATTCGCGAGGACGAGTTGGGCCGACTGGCGGCCTTGTTGGACAAGGACTACGTCGTGGAGGGACAGTTGCGGCGGCAGACAAACCAGAACATCGTTCGTCTACGCGATATTGGTAGCTATCGGGGGTTGCGGCACCGTCGCGGCTTGCCGGTCCGAGGCCAGCGCACTCGGCCCAATGCTCGTACCCGAAAAGGCCCCAAGAAAACAGTTGCCGGAAAGAAGGGCGTCAAGGACCTACGATAAGCATCGGCTACTCGGAAACACGGAAATCAAGAGTTGGGAGTATACTTAGCGGTGGGTAAAGCAAAATCAAAACGCCGAAAGACGCGTCGCAGCGTTACCGTGGGCACGGCCCACGTCAAGGCGACGTTTAACAACACGACCATTACCATTACGGACACCAAGGGAGATACGCTCTGCTGGGCCAGTGCGGGCACGAGCGGATTCAAAGGCAGCCGCAAGAGTACCCCGTTTGCCGGGCAGTTGGCCGCGCAGCAAGTGGCCGAAAAGGCGATGAAGTTCGGCGTGAAGGAGGTGGATGTAAAGGTGAAGGGACCGGGCAGCGGCCGGGAAAGCGCAATCACGGCGTTGCAGGCGGCCGGGCTGACTGTCAAATCGATCGAGGACGTCACTCCATTGCCCCACAACGGCTGCCGACCCAAGAAACGCCGGCGCGTGTGATCTTCCCCAACAAAGAGAGCAGTAGGAGTTTAGGCATTCAGGGGTTTAGGGGTTTAGGGTTGCAGGATTAGGCGCTTGCGGCTTCGTAACCCTAAACCCCTAAATTCCTAAACCCCTAAATTCCTAAACTCCTAACCCGGACGAGCCGGAACCATACAGGATTTTCGATAGAGGTTTTTAGGTTTTTAGGTGTTTAGGGCTGTTAGGCTGGAAAAAGTTCGTGCGATTCCAAACGTCCGTTTTAGCCTTGAAATTACGTGGTAAATCGACTTGGCCGAAAAAGTTCTTGCCATTTCGCGCAAGAGTTGATT
>JAUWJC010000115.1 GCA_030607895.1 Pirellulales bacterium | reverse complement strand
TTTTAGATTTGACATCTTAGAACTGACCACTGACAAGAGACAACTGACAACTGACTACTGACTACTGACAACTGCTCCATGGCTCGAATCCTTATCACCTCCGGCCCTACTCGACAATACGTGGACCCGGTGCGCTACCTGACCAACGCTTCCAGCGGCAGGATGGGCCGGGCGCTTGTTCGTGCCGCATTGGAGGCCGGTCACGAGGTGGTGGTCGTCAGCGGTCCGGTCGACGTCGAGTATCCCGCCGAAGCCGAGGTAATATCCGTCATCTCGACCGAGGAGATGTTGGAGACCTGCCTCGAGGTTTTCCCCAACTGCGACGGCCTGATCGGCGCGGCCGCCCCGTGCGACTATCGGCCCGTAAAGGTTGCCTCACAGAAGATCGCCAAGACCGGTCAACCGCTAACGCTCCACCTGATGGAAACACCCGACGTGGTGGCACTGCTGGGCGCCGTCAAGGAGTCGCAGTGGATGGTTGCATTCGCGCTGGAAACCGAAGACCAGCGGATGCGTGCGTTGCAGAAGCTCGAACGCAAGAGTTGCGACCTGATTGTCGTCAACAGTGCCGACGCCATCCATGCCCCCGACACAAACGTCGAGATAATCAACCCCGCCGGGAACATCCTGCTCACGGCAACCGGCGACAAGGAAGACGTCGCCCGGGATATACTCCGCGTCATCCAAGAGCGGCTGATCAGCGCCTGACGAGGACATTGGTCGTTTTCATCGGTCATAAAGCCGCGACCGGTGGTCACGCTTCTTGGCGCGACCACCGGTCGCGGCTTTATTACTCTTTTGCAGCCACTGCATGCCGGCGACCAGGTTCGCGTCGGGCGTCTCCGTCAACAGGTGGTAATGGTTGCCCATCAACACGTAGGCATGGACGATCCAACCGGTCTTCCCACACGCTTCGCCGAGGCAATCCAGGAAGAGTTGCCGGTCGGCGTCGTTGCGGTAGACTGGTTCACCATGGTCGCCGCGACACATGCCGTGATACACGGCGCCTCCTGACCGGTTCAGAGGCTCAGTTCTTGCTGGTGAGTTTCGCCGGTTTTGGCGGCCGTGTTGCTCGTGACGATGGGGGCCGGGACGCTTGTCGCGGAAGATGTAGTCGGGCCACAAGGGGCAATTCAGGTCGGTCCAGCACTTGACCGCCCGCATCTCGTCGGTCGTCAGCTTCACGTCGTAGTGGCCGGCGTCGAGCACCTTCCAAAGCTTGCTCTTGACCGTTCCGAAGGTAAGCGGTTCGGCCTTCGAGGGCACACCCGCCTGGTATCCCCAGGGAAGGTAATGAACCAAGCCTTCGCGGATCACCGTCTTGTAGGAGGCCGGGATTCGGTCGAAATCGAGCGTGCCGGTCAGGTCGATTTTCTGCTTATCCTTGGCGTTGTGGCACTGGACGCACTTGGCATCCCAGACGGGCTGGACCGCCTTCTCGTAGGAGAACGGCCCGGCACCCCAAGGCGGCGGCTGGAGCTTGCTGGGTGGGCGCCGCAGGGCGATTCCCTGCCGGACCGCGGGCGCGTGCGTGCGGTCTTCGTGGCAGCCGATACAGCTTCGCTTTTCGCCCGGCTAAAGCTGCACGACGCTGCGCATCCGCTGCAATTCGTTGAAGTCCTTGTCCAGCACTTGGAAATAAAGCACCTTGCCGGCCGGTGCGTAGAAATGGGCCGAACCGTCTTCTTCGACCGGAGCGATTCCCCAGGTGCCCTTGGCAACATACGACGGCCAGCCGTGCGGACCCCTGATCTTGTTCACCGGCGTGGCATACCAGTGCATGAACGGGGTGTGATCGTGCTGGTAGGTCCCGTCGGGCATTTGCAATAACTCCGCCCGAACTTCCTGCGCCACGCGAATGTACTTGACCGACCCGCGCGGCACCACGTGGTCGATACCCTGGTAAACGTCGGCCATGGCGAACAGCCCCCACTCCGTTGCTTCGGCGGTTGTTGAGGTTATGGCGTGAGGTTTCATATCGCGCAGCACCGGCGGCGTTGGTATTACGCGGTACGGCGTCGGGCACATGCTGCCGACCGTCTCATCCAGGTGAATAATCTCCCGGTTCCCATACCGGTCGATCACGTACAACCCAAACCGGTCGCGCGGCGCGTGGGAGCAAAGGATGTAATCACTGGCAATCGGCACCGGGTCGCGGAAGCACTCGCTTTGCGGCCAGTAGCCGGGCCAGGGCACCTCGGGCGTGATGCTCGTGATAGCCTTGGGGTTGAAGCGGCCTTTGTCGATATCCAACAGTGCGATCGGCCCGTTCAAATCGCCGAAATGCGAGATCATCGTACAGCAAATCTCGTGGGTGCCCGGCACCTGGCGCCCGTTGGCGTAGCCTTGCGGCAAGACGATCGTGTTTCCGAAGATGAGTTCGGGCTTGGTGCCGTCGGGACGGATCGTCCAGAGCGTATGGGCGTAGTCGGCCCCCTTGTCCTGATACTCCGACCGTTGCCAGATGATCCGCCCGTCGCTCATCACCGACGGCCCCCATTCCGTCAGGTTCGCAAAGGAAAGCGGCCGGATGTTCTCCCCGTCGCCGTCCATAAGGTATGCCGGCCGCCCATGCCAAGTCCCACGCGGATTCCCTGCGTCTGGCAATCGGGAAAGAGCTTCAGGGGCAGGCGGATTTCGCAGCAGGTCAGCGTCTTGTCAAATGTTCCCTCGACGGGCGTGGACTGCTTGAGCTTGAACTTGTGGCGTCCCTCGGGCTCGTAGGTGTTGAAGACGAGCCCTTTCTTCGTGTAAGCCACCACGCCGCAACCATCGCCCGTGCTGGTGGAAACGACGGCAATGTGACTGCTCAGGAGGCGATTGGTCTGGAGGGCCAAGAGCAGACTGCCATCCTTGTGGCCGGCCCTTACCGCGCAGGTCACCAGCGGCCCGGCGTCAAAATCATACGGAGCGGCCACCCGCACCACGCCGCGCGAAGCGCCGGTCCAGCAGGCATCGTCCAGGATGCCGTCCAGCTTCGGCTCGCCGGCAAGCGGCGCCAGCGGCAATCGGTCGTCGCCCACGTGGGGTGGATATCGCTTCTCGGGGTACGGCGTGTGGAGCAGTCGTTGGGCCAGATCGGCCCGGCCGTAAGCCTTTAGCCAGGCGTGTTCCTCACCTAGAAAGGCGTACTCGAGCTGCTCGTCCACTTTGGATTTCGATTGGACTACCTTGCCCTGGCTCACTCTCGGCGGAGGCGGCGGACCGGGTACGTCGCCCGCAAAACCGGCGTGCTGCCTGCGGCGAAGCACAACGGACGCCGCCTTGCCCGACACCTTTTTCACCGTCTTCCACTGCTTGCCGTCGGGGGAAAGCTGGACCTCGAACCGGACGGGCACGCGGTCGGAATACTGGCGGTTTCGGTCGCGTGAAAAGACAACCTTCGAGACCTTGGCCGGCTCCGCCAGCTCGATCCGCGCCCACTGGCCCGCGCTTCCGGCCGCGATCCAACTGTACTCGTTGCCGTACAGCCCGTCGTTCAGGTGCTCGATCCTGTGCTTGGGATTGGCCGGCATGCAGGACGAGGCCGTGGCCTTGGCGCCGTGCTTCGCCAGTGCAAGGTTGCGACTGCCCTTCTCGGCGTACACTTCCAGTTCGTCGATGCACGGCTCGCTTCCGCTGGTGGCTTGGATCACCAAACGTACGAACCGTGCGTTTTCGGCCGGGAAGGTGACGGCGTTCGGCTTGTCAGAACGAATAAGCACCTCCGCGGCAAACGCCGGCGCGGCAAAACACCACGCAAGGCACAATCCCGCTACAACAGCAGTTCTATTTCCACGCATCAGCTCTCTCCATTAACAGTTGTCACTGACTGTCGGTGGCGGCGCGAACAAGCCGCTTGCGGCTTCGCACCTTACATCTAATCTCAAACTGTAAGCGGTCAGTGGAAAATGGGGACTGGCACTGGGGTGTTGAAAACTCGGTGCAGATATCGGCCGGAAGTGCGGGAAAAACCGTAGCCGCGAGGTGCTTGTCCCCTTTTTCCACGGTGCTCGGTATTCGCCGTCCGAAAAAGGGGACAGGCACCGTCGGCAAACCGAAAACTCTCGTGAAAACCAATCCGTGACGGAGCCAGTCCCCATTTTCGGACTCCCCTCCTTACAGTTTGAGTAGTTAATTTGTTCGCACGGCGCTGATTTCCATCAACGTGTCGATCCGGTCGGGTTTTCTGTAGCCGGTAATTCGGTAGATCGCTGCGTCGGGTCCCTTGAGCCGGTGCGTGTGATCGACGGCAACAGCTTGGGCCAGGAAGACCGTGAACGTGGTTACGGTAACCTGCCGCCCATTGAGATTTTTCACTTCGGCCGCGACCGGTTGTATTCTCGCCGGCAACCCGGTCTTCCAGGTATGCCAGGTCGGCTCGTCGGCTCCGCCGTCGCCTTTGGAGTAGGTGGCTTTTTCGATGTCCACGTACTCATCCAGTCCGTGGACGATGGCCAGGTTGCGGCAGACGCATCGCCAGCGGCTGTCCAATGTAGTCTGTAGAACGGCCAGCACGGTCCAGTGCTGCGCGTCGTCGACGACGATCACATCACCCAGCCGGGGAGGCTGGCTCAACTCGGACGCCGGCAAGTGCCAGGTGACGTCGCTTGCCGTGTATTTGCCTTCCGAAGGCGACGACCTGGCGGTGTAGGTGCTTTTCAAGGACTCGGCTTCGGCAGTGGTTACCGCGCGTCGCAGCGCCCCATCAACCCGAATCGCCAGCGAACTGCCGGGCCGCGTTACGGTGATCGATTGCAGGCCGTCGATGACGCCGGAGAAGTCGTCGCCAGGATTGAACTGCAGTGTCATCAGGTAGTTCCTTGCGAGTGGATCTCGAACGGTTGCTGTCCGGCCAGTTTTCTTTCGCACCAGTCGACGGTGGCCTGAAGCCGGGAGAGGTATTCGCTCCAGGAGACCTTTTGGCCGTCGATGGAATAGCTGGGCTTGGGATCGGCCGTTATCTGGGCCACTATCGCCAGGGTCTGGCTCTTGATGGTCTCGATCTGTTCCAAGTCGCTCGGCATTGCATTACCTCAAGGGGGAATCACCTCAAAAGGGCATTACCTCAAATGGCGTGAAGGCGGAATCGCACCAGGATCACCTGGCCGCTTGTGGGCGTGAGTGTGAACACGGCGCGGTAGTGCCGGCCGGCCGTGGAAAACGCCTGATGGGTGGAGACGTCGAGCACGTGCTTGAAGTTGTAGCCCGTGTCGTCCTCATTCCACAAATCGTCGTTCTGCAGGCTGTCGTATACCAGCGAGGCCACGTCGAGCGCCACCTCGGCATGTCCGGTTACCGGCGTGACCGTGTCGGGGTCGCTTTCGTCGACGAGATATAGGGTGTATTTCGCCGAGGCGACGTCGGCCTGCGTGACGGGAATCCCACCCGCGCCCACCACCCGGGCAAGCAGCGTCGCCGAACCGTTCTTGAATACCGTGCCGAAAATGTCGGAAGCTTCAGCCATGGATCTGTCCTGCCGTTTTCCCCGTGATGAAAACCTGTCCGGACGCTGCTCCAGTGTGCCATACCTGACCGCTTGCCACGTACCACGGCAAAGTCGCCGTCTTGGCCGACTTCCATCGCAGCACGAATGCCAAAAGATCGCGAAAGCCCGCAGCCATCAGGACACCCCCGTAATGGCGCTCGCATTAGCGCTCGTTGTAACCGTTTTGGTTGCGTGCGTGGTGCTACCGTCGGTTTGCTTGATGGTCCAAGTGGTACCGGCGATCGAGCTTTCCAGCGTGGCCAAGATGATGGTGCAAAGTGAGTGTTCCGGCGCGGCCGCCTCGACATAAGAGACATCTCGACTGAGCACGGCGTCGGCCACGGTGTTTCGCTCGGCGGCACTCAGCGCCTTGCACGCTTCGACCTGGTGCGTGCTGGGGTCGTAGCCGCTTTCGGCAAAGTCCTTTAGGTCCGCCAGCGATTGAGAGTTGCCACCCAGTTGTTGTACATCACCCACCGGAATGTCAAACAACCGCACCGTCAGGTCTACGTCGGTATCGGCCGCATTTGGCGACTTAACCTTGACGACCACCTCGCTGTTTGCGGGCACGGGAAACGGCGTGGTCCAGACCGCGGCCCGCGCCGCGGTTCCGAATGCGATCGTCTGCGGCGAGGGCTGCACGGTCTGCCCACCAACTGTGACCGTGATCTCAAAGTCGCCACCCGAGCCGTCCAGGTCTTTCGAGCCGTCACCAAAGGCGATGTACGCCTGACACTGCCGATGTTCGGTTACGCTCGGCGTGTGGGTCAACACCGTGACTTGCGAGGTGAGGTTGCGATCGGCGTTTTCGGAATCTAACTGAACTAGCGGCATATCATCACCTCACAAACTGTTGGTTGATTGGGTCGGTCGCTACTGCCGTTACTTCACCCGCAACCGACGGTACGGCCCCTTGGTGCGTTGCGATTGAATTTCCGCCCGTGCCCAGCGTTATCGGCTGCCCGGCGGTAAGGCAGTTGGAGCCGGTCTTCAAGCGGAAGTCGCCACTGGCCGCGTTCTCGAAGTCTGGGTCGTGGGCCGTGGCATTGGCCCCCTTCGTGACGTTGGAAACGTCGGCAGTGTTGCCGTGGTAGTTGTTGTGGTCCCAATAATCGTTTGGATAAGACGCGGCCGAAGAAGCTCCGGTAGTGCAAGAGTCGATGATGTTGTTCAGGAACCAGGCATTTCTGCTTCCTGCTATGACGCTAATTCCAGTGGTGCAGTTGTAGATTGTGTTGTTGATGGCTACTGGTACGTTGCAATACATGCCGGTGGTGCATGTGTCGATAATACAGCCGCTTATGCAAAAATCCCACGATCCACTAACATGGGCTCCGATACTACTGTCGTGTAAATAGCAATTATGAATGAGGCGAGCGGAGTAGCCACCGACAGCATATCCATTGGTTGACTTACCTTCGCAATCCACCATCATGCTGAGATAACCCACATACAGGGCACGCCGGTTTGAAGTGCCTGAGGAGTTGTAAGCATAGAGGTTGTGGTAACCGGAATATGAGTTGAATCTGAGCTGATTGCCACTCGTCGATGTACTTCGCAGGTGTCTCGACCACCAGTAGTTTGCGTCGACACCATCAAAGCCATAGGCTCCCTGTGCGAACAAAGGACGGTCGTCTCCCGTTGGATTATCGCCTCGCGTCGTTTTGTATCCCGATACCTGAATCGGATTTACCCGTGTACCATCCGGGCTGGGTATTACATTCTCTGTGAATGTGTACGTACCTGCTTTGACGTACAGGATGTTCCCCGCAACAAACGCCTCGACGATTGCATCCGTAGGGAACGCCAAACACCCGCCCACTTTCCCGTTCCCTGCTGAGGCATCCAATCCCACGGACGCAGCAGTTCGGTCTATGGTTACTGTATTCGTGTCCGTATAGGCCGTTATCTCATACCAACCAACAACGAAGTTCGTTCCGCTGGCGATGTAAACCAGGTTGCCCACCATAGCAGCAGTGAAGCCACCCGTCGCACTTGTCAAAGTAGTAGAAGTATCCAAGCAAGCCAAATCGGCAAGCGAAAGCTGAGCGGAAGTTTGTTGTGAATAATCAACCGATGTGCCGGGGTCACGGTCGTAGAATCCGCCACCGTTGGTGTTGTCACCCCCGGTCTGCATTTCCCAAGTTGTTGCAGATGCCAGTGCCATCAGTTCACCTCCGCACGCGGTCGAACGTCGGTCGCCTTCTGCCCGCGAATCAGCCACGCCTTGCCGCGAACCTTCACTGTCTTGCCATCGTCGGAAATGACTTGCGGTACCTCACGGAACCACGCCGCCTTGCCTGCCAGCGGCTTATCGCCCTTCGCCGTTTCGGCTTCCCAGTCGGCTTTGGTCGGCGCCTCGTATTCGGCCCTACTCAGCGTTTGCTCGAAGAAATAGTGCTCGGGGATGTCTTTTGGGTCGATACTGCGGCCCTCTTCGATGAACCGTTTCTTGTCGAGCGGCTCGACTGGCCGGTTCTCTTCGTCCACGATCCAATCCACACAAACGTCCGACGGGTCGTCCTTGTCCGGCTTCGCTTTCGGCGTCGGCGGCTGCACCATGATCCGCTTCGTGCAACAGTAGTCTTCGCCTTCCGTGATAACCGTATTGCCGGGCGGGATGTAGACGTTATCGAGGTTGCACCGCCGGAAGGTGACGCCCTTCATGCCATCAGGAAAGACGAGAGCGTCTGGGCTATCTTCCTGATAATAGCAACTGCCGACAATCTCGGTATCGTTAAGCTCCTTGACGGGCACGTCACGAAGGGACTGCCCCATGAAGTCGCCGAAGCTGTATTGCCGGTTGATGCTCATGCTGATCCGTTACCCTTTCACGGGTCATCGTTCCGACCTGATCGGACACGACCGGGTCATCTCGATCACCCGAGAGAGACATTGCAAGTGATGCCGCGGCGCCGGGCCGGCCGACACGATTACCGGCGCGGCCCGGCTCCACGGTTGCAGACTACGACCCGCTCGACGCCGAGCCGGTGCTCTTGACCATGTAGCGCGGATTGATCACCGCCGCCGCGCCTCGCTCGCTGGCCTTGAAGCGGACCACGATGTCCTGGTTGAAATCGGCCTCGCTGTTCGTGGGAGACTGCGTTACGGTGATCGGCCAGTTCTCCATGTAGGCAAAGGCCTTCTTCAAGTCGCCGATGAACCACCACCGCTTGGCGTCGTCGGCCGATTCACCCGACGCGACAACGCGGCGGTAGGCCAGGCGGCTTTCCGCAACCGTGTAGTTACCCAGCGGGTTGGCTGCCACGGTGGTAGTCGCAGCGCCGGGCGACTCGTAGCTGATCTCGGCGGCGTTGAACACGCGGTGGGCCGCATGACGGTAGGCCGGCATCACCAGCACCGTGGTTGCCCTAACCAACACCGGCTCGCCCGTGTTCGGGTCCAAGATGTCGGCGAACAACTGCTCGGCCGCGTCGACGTTGGTCCAATCGACCAGTTCGTTGTCGGTCAAGACGTTGACCCAGGGCGTGGAATCCTGGTAGGTGTTGTACTCGACGCCCTTCCATTTGTAGTTGTTGGTCGCGCCGATCAGCAGGTCGATGAGCCGCTTTTCCTTGTTCAGCCCTAGGATTTCGCCGACCTCGGCCGCCCGGCTCAGCACCAGATTGGTGCGGTCGAAAAAGATCGCCTCCTTGGTGACCGGCACGATCAGCCCGTGCTTGGTGGTCGACGGGGTCTCGATGTAGTCCTCGCCGAACCCGACGTTTGGATATGGCATTCCGGGATGTATCTCGGTGACCTCGTCCCGGATGGGTCCCACGCCGGGAATCTTCTCGCCGTCGAGCCGGGTGGGTACGGTGTCGACCAGCTTGGAGACGACAAAAGCCTCCTGCCGGTAGGACTCGAGTATCTTGGAGTAGACCACCTGACCGGTGATGTTTAGGAAGGCGGTCACATCCACTCCCTCGCCGGCCTCCAAGACGTTCACTCCGCCGGCATTTCGCGGGTCCATCATTCGGACCCACTGGTGGCCGTCGGGTACCAGACCTTCGGCCAGATCGCGGAGGCTGAAATCCTCCGGCTTCAACTCGCCCTGGCCAAGCGCTTCAAAGAGATGCTTGACCGTCTTGTCCGGCCCGTCCAGTTCGTAGCGGCGCCGGAGTTCTCGATATCGGATGGTTGCCACGTTTTTTTCCTCCTGTTAGGAAAGCCTTGTAGGGTGGGCATTGCCCACCAAAATCTTGTAGGGTGGGTCGGGGGCCGCGGCCCCCCGGGCGGGGGGTGGTTTTTTTTTTTTAAAACTTGGGGTAGGGGCGGGCGCCCCCC
>JAUWJC010000230.1 GCA_030607895.1 Pirellulales bacterium | reverse complement strand
CGAAGGACGAATGACGACAATGAGCAATAGACCGAAAGTCGTCGTGACCGACTACATCGAGCCGGACTTGGATTGGGAAGCGGCCGAGATGGAGAAGCGGGGCGTCGAGTTTGTAACGCATCAACTCAAGTTCCGGCCCGAGCGGGAAGTAATCGCCGCGGTCAAGGATGCCGACATCATCGTGGTCAACATGGTGCAATTCACGGCCGGCGTGATCGGCTCGCTTGTCAACTGCCGGCGAATCATTCGCCACGGGGCCGGATACGACAATATCGACGCGGCCGCTTGCACGGCCAAGGGCATTCCGCTGGCCTACTGCCCGGACTATTGCATGGATGAAGTAGCCGAGCAGGCAATCGCGCTCATCTTCGCTTGTGCCCGGCAGGTTCCCCAAAGCCGCAAGATACTCGACGATTCGATCGCCAACGGCCGGTGGGACTTCACTCCGCTTGCCAAGTGCTACCGCATGGCAGGCAAGGTGTTGGGTATTGTCGGCTGCGGGCGGATCGGCAGCCGCGTGTACCGGAAGATGGAGTATTTCGGATTCAAGGAGATCCTGATCTGCGACCCGTACCTGCCCCAAAGGCGGTTGGATAGGCTGGGTATCAGCACCGTGCCACTCGAAAGGGTCCTCCACGAGGCCGACTTCGTCACGATCCACACGCCGCTTAACGAGGAAACCCGGCACCTGGTCAATCGCCGGACCCTGGCAATGATGAAGCCGACGGCCTACCTGGTGAACACCTCGCGGGGCCCGATGGTTGCCGTGGAAGCGCTGGCCGAAGCGCTTCGCGAGAAGCAAATAGCAGGCGCCGGAATCGACGTTTACGACAAGGAGCCACCGGAAGATACATATCCGCTCCAAGGGCTCGATAATGCGATCCTCACGCCGCATCTATCCTGGTACAGCGAAGACGCGGCGTGGAAAATCCGTACCGATATAGTCGAGGACATCGATCTGGCGCTGGCCGGCAAGCCGCCCCGATGGTGCGTCAACAAGGAAGTGCTTTGATTACGGCCAAATCGTTTAGCCCCGGCGGCCACGCCGGGGAACGATCATCGCCGCGTAGCCGCGGCGGCTAAACAAGCCATGTAAATCACGAATCCCCCAGCAGCCATGCCAATCGCCAACGTAAGAACCCCAATCCCGGGTCCCAAATCCAAGAAACTTATCGAGCGGTGGCTCAAAGTCGAGGCCGACTCGACCGGATACCAAGCTCCCGTCGTGTGGGATAAAGGGCGCGGTGTGACGGTAACCGACGTCGACGGCAATAACTATCTCGACTGGACCAGCGGCGTGCTGGTCACCAACGTGGGGCATGCCCATTCGCACCTGGTCAAGGCGCTGCAAGAGGCGACCGGCAAGCTGCTGAATAACTATGAGTGCCCTAGCCTGTATCGAGTGCTTGCGGCCGAGAAACTGGTCGGCGTGCTGCCGCCGCATATGGAAAAGTGCTTCTTCCTGTCGACCGGCAGCGAGACGGTCGAGGCGGCAATCCGCATTATGAAGCGCAAGACGGGCAACTTCGAGATCATCGGTTTTCACGGCGGTTTTCACGGCCGCACATACGCCGCGGCCTCGGTCGGCGGACTGGCCGGGCCCAAGCGGGGTTACGGGCCGGCGATGCCCGGCTGTATCCGCGCACCCTTCCCGTACTTCTACCGCTGTCCGTTCGGCTCCAAAACGGAAGAAGAGTGCGCCGCCAAACATATCGAGCTTCTGGACGACACGGTCCGGGCAAACAGTGTCGACAGCCTGGCCGGGCTTATCGTCGAACCGTACCAGGGAGCGGCCGGATTCATCTTCCCGCCAAAGGGATATCTAAAACGTCTTGAAGACTGGGCACGCGACAAGGGCCTGTTGTTTACCGTCGACGAAGTGCAATCGAGTTACGGGCGGATGGGTACGCAGTGGGGACATACACTCGAAGGGCTCGAACCGGACCTGATGTGCATCGGAAAGGGCATCGGCAGCGGATATCCCGTCGCGGCAATCGCCGGGCGCGACGAAGTGCTCGGGTGCCTGGGCAAGGGCGAGATGAGCAGCACGGCCGGCGGCAATCCGGTCGGCAGCGCCGCGGTTATCGCCGTGTTGGAAATCATGGAAAAGGAGAACCTGGCGGAAAACGCTCGGCACATGGGCGACCTTATCATCGAGCGGCTCCGAGCGACTCAGGAAAAATCAAAACACCTTGGCGACATCCGCGGGCGGGGGCTCGTGATGGGGCTCGAACTGGTCAAGCACAAGAAAACCAAGGAGCCGGCACCAGACCTGGTCCGACAGGCAATCGACCGCTGTGCCCAAAACGGCCTGCTGATCGGCTCGGTCGGCATATTCGGCAATGTCATTCGCGTTGCTCCGCCCTTGGTCATCACCCAGGCCGAAGCACACGAAAGCTGCGATATCATGGAAAAGGTCCTCCTCTCGCTTGAGTAACCGCCGCTCGCGGCTTCGAAAAATCAATCGCCCAACCACAAACCAATCGCATGGCAATCGATCGAGACATCGTCCGAAAAACCATCGACCGACTGATGCCGCCGGCCGTGGAGTTCTTGTGCAAGTTAATTTCATTCCCATCCACCTCGGGCAAGGAACACGACTTGATGTGTTGGGCGGAAGGGGCCTTCGAGCGTCTCGGCGTGGAAGTTACTCGCGTGCCGCTTTCGGAAACGATCAAACAAGACGAGGACTACTCCAGTCCCGTGGCCGACATCGCCTACAACGGGCGCTTCAACCTTCGCCTGCGGCTGCCGGGCAGCGGCGGCGGCAAGCGGCTGCTTCTTAACACGCACACCGACGTGGTCCCGCCTTCCCAGGGACAGGTCAAGCCGTTCGAGCCGGTTCGGTCCGGCGGCGTGATCCACGGCCGCGGCGCCTGCGACGCCAAGGGCCAGGTGGCAACCATTTATTTGGTCCTCGCCGCGCTCGGGCAACTGGGTACCGAACTCCCGGGCGACGTGATCGCCCATGTGGTCAACGAGGAAGAAAACGGCGGCAACGGCACGTTGGCCATGGTCCGCGCGGGCGAACAGGCCGACGCTTGCATTGTGATGGAACCCACCAACAACAAAATCTACACCAGTGTGCGCGGCGCGGTCTGGTTCAGGATTCTGTGCAAAGGCAAGCCGGGGCACTCGGGTCGGGCGGGTGACACGGTCAGTGCGCTCGGGCTTGCTCGAAAGGCAATGGACATCCTCGAACAGTATCACGACGACCTGCTGGCCGCCTCCCGTGGCATTCCGCTGTTCGACAAGTACGAAAACCCCATGCCAATCACGTTCGGCCGTTTGACGGCGGGCGATTGGCCGGCGACGGCGCCGTCCAGGGCGATCGTGGAAGGCGTGCTGGGGCTGTTACCCAACAAGACCCGATACCAAGTAATGGACGAAATGCGCGGGGCGCTCGACGACAGCGGCGATCCGCGGCTTTCGGAACGGGTGAAACTCGAGTTCATGTACCGTCACGATAGCCACGTGCTCCAGCCCGATCATCCGCTGGTTGAAGGACTCAAACAGTGCTCGGGCGACTGGCAGTTGCCGGTCGAGGTCGACGCGATGACCGCCTCGTGCGATTCGTGGTACTACAACAACCAACTCGGAATACCAACCGTGGTGTACGGCCCCGGCACGCTGGCCTATGCGCATAGCAACGAAGAGCAGATTGCCCTGTCCGACATCGCCGAAGCCGGTTGCATGTTGACCGATTTCGCCACCCGCTGGTGTCGTTGAACCAATTGAGCCGCGACCGTTGGTCGCGCATCCCATAAAGGACGTCACAATGAAAGCGCTGGTAAAAACTCAAAAGGGCGTCGGACATCTAACTCTGATGGAGATGCCCGAGCCCGAGCCGGGGCCGGGCGAGGTGCTCATCGAGATACAATCCAGCGGCATCTGCGGCACCGACGTACACGTGAAACACGACCGCTTCCCCTACTGGCCGCCGGTAATTATCGGGCATGAGTTTGCCGGTGTGATTGCCGCGCTTGGGCCGGACTGCAAACACTACAAGCCGGGCGACCGCGTGGTGGGTGAGCCCCACACACGACCCTGCGGCCAATGCTATCTGTGCCGGACGGGCAACGTGCAAATCTGCGCCCACAAACGCAGCCCCGGCTGGGGTATACACGGCTCGATGGCAAAATATCTCGTCATGCCCGAGCAACTGCTACACCGGATTCCCGACCACATGGATTTCGACACCGCGGCCGTCATCGAACCGACGGCCAACACCGTGCATGACGTTATCGAACGCGCCAAGATTCTGGCGGGCGATTTCGTCGTGGTGCTCGGGCCCGGGCCGATCGGGCTCCTGGCTGGGCTAACCGCCCGGGCGGCCGGCGCGCGGCATGTCGTGATGGTCGGCGCGCCGCCGGATGAAGGGCTCCGGCTCGATAAGGCCCGGGAACTGGGGTTTCCTACCGTGCTGAATGTCGCCACGGACGACGTTGCCCAAGCCGTGATGGACCTGACCGGCGGAATCGGCGCGGACCTTGTCGTCGAATGCTCGGGAGCCCCGCCGGCAATTGCAGGCACCGTTGAGTTGGTGCGAAAGAAGGGCCGGATCTGTGCGATCGGTTTGACGGGCGGAAAGACCGTCGAGTTCCCTTGGGAAGAAGCCGCTTTCAAGGTGGCCGACATTTATTTCTGCCTTTCCACCAGCTTTACAAGCTGGAACCGCACGATCGATTTGGTGGCAACCGGTCAGATCCCGGCCGGCGAGGTAATCACCCATCGCCTGCCGTTGGACGACTGGGAGACCGGTTTTGAAGAACTGGAGGCACTCCGGGCGCTGAAGGTAATCCTGCACCCATAAGCCGCTTGCGGCTTCGCACGTCGGCAACTGCTTGGCTATTTAGCCGCCGCGACCACGCGGCGCAGTTCCCCGCGTGGCCGCCGAGGCTAAACAATCTGAAACGCCAAGAAAGAAGGAGCCTAACCATGCCTGTCGGATTCGGAATCGTGGGTGCCGGGATGATCTCGGCCCTTCATGCCGACGCTCTGAGAAACTCTCCAAAGGCCGAACTCGCGGCCGTGTGTGATATCGATAGGCAGCGAGCCGAACAACTCACCGGCGACTTCGCCCCCGATGCGAACGTCTACGCAAAGCTGGACGAGATGGTGAACGACCCCCGGGTGGAAGTGGTCAACATCGTCACCCCCAATCATCTGCACACCGACGCCGTGCTCGCGGCGGCCGCGGCCGGCAAGCACGTGCTCTGCGAGAAACCGCCCGCCATGTCGCTTGCCGACACCGACCGGATGATCGACGCCTGCCGCCGCGCCCGGTGCAAGTTCGGCATATTCGTGCAGTGCCGGGTCCGCGAGCCCATCCAACAGATGAAACGAGCACTTGAAGAAGGCCGTTTCGGGCGGATACTGCGGGCCGACGCCGTGATGAAGTGGCACCGGACCATCGAGTACTACCATCGCGACGCCTGGCGCTCCGACCGGCGAAGCGGCGCCGGCGTAACCATCCAGCACGCCTTTCACTACATCGACCTGCTGCAATACCTGATGGGCCCCGCCCGGGCGGTCGACGCCCGAATGTGCAACCTGGCGCATCAGGAGGTCGAGATCGAGGACACCTTGGAGGCGTCCATCGAGTTCGCCGGCGGCGCCGGCGGATCGATTGTTGCCAGCACTGCCTTGTGGCCCGGAACGGACGTGCGCATCGAACTGTACGGCGATCAGGGCGCGGCAATCATGGAAGGGGCCGCCTTCTCCCTTTGGAAGTTCAAGGAGGAAAGGCCGGAGGACGAGACCATCAGCCGATCAGGCGATGCCGATCAGGCGGCGGCCGGCAGTTCGCCGACGGCCCTGGACAGCATCGACCACCAGATCGTGATCGACGACTGCGTGGACGCGATTGCCGAAGACCGCGAGGTAATGATTCCCTGCCGGAGCGTCCGCCCGTCGCTGGAAATGGCCCTGGCCATGTACAAGTCGGACAAGCTCCACGCACCGGTCACGTTGCCACTTGAGAACGAAGGGAGCATTTGGCTCCCTCAACTATAAAGCCGCGACCGGTGGTCGCGGTTCTTCGGGTCGTTTGCTCCCGCCGCGTGATTCCGCGACCACTGGTCGCGGCTTTACAGGTCCCAGCCGCCGGAGACTCCCCGTTACCGGAACCGAATCGAGTACAGGTCGGCGTCTTTGAGCACGAACCGCAGTCGGATCGGCTTGCTGGCCAGTTTACTCACGTTGGGGCCGCCCTTCCAAGCTACGACCCGCTCGATCTGGTCGCCGAAGATTTCCGGGCAATCGGCCAGCGTAAAGCCCTCGATCGGCTTGCCCGCGGCGTCTTGAATCTCCACTTGCACGCTCCCGGCCGCCGAGGTCGAGTAGTTGATAATCAACTCCTTTCCCTCGAACGTGATCGGCTTGGTCACGAACTGCCCGCCGGCAAGCGGCACCCGGACCGACACGAAACCGTCGATCCGCACGGTGAAGCGGCGAAGCTTGCAGTCTTCGCCCTGGTAGTACCCTTCGGTGGAATAGATCGACAGCTCGTCGGGTGTGCCGGCGATTGCCGACTTGGTTACGCCGATCCCTCGGGCGGTCATGTTGTTTCGATTGACCCAGCGTTCTTTTTGCAGCCCGGGCCGAATCAGCGCCTCGCCCCAGCGGTGGAAGGTACGGCCGTCGCGACTGGTCATAAAGACACCGTCGGAAAGCCCGGGGCGCGTGTCCCAGGTGCGGCGTTTGGGCATGAACCGCTTGGGGAACCCCATCAGGATGTGCGGCGCCCGATAGTAGAGCGTGATCTGGTTGGTGTAGAGGTGCTCGATCGGCGCGCCGGGGTACTCGAGCCAGACCGGAT
>JAUWJC010000197.1 GCA_030607895.1 Pirellulales bacterium | reverse complement strand
CAAAAACCGTATGAATGCGGTCACTACGAGCGGGTCCACATCAATTCATGCGTCTGCTCAGTAGTCAGTCTGAAGACTTGCCAGAGCCATTGTTTCCAAGCTCTGACAACTGATAACTGATAACTGATAACTGACAACTTCGTCACAAAACCGCAATTATTGACCGCGAGTAGTATAGCTGAAAGCTGACCGCCAAGTATAACCGGGGTGGATGTCTAACGACCGAGGGTTTGCGGGCCGAATCTTTGATGTATAGTGACAATGCTCCCAAAGATAGGCACTGTTCCCGAAGACGGGCTTTCCCAAATATCCCAGTATACCTAAATAGCCATGGCCAAAAAAGCACGCAGGCAAAACGGTGGAAAATCGCTGGTGATCGTCGAGTCGCCCGCCAAGGCGCGAACGATCGGCAAGTTCCTTGGTGCGGACTACACGATTGAGGCCAGTATTGGCCACATTCGCGACCTGCCACAGGGCGCCAAAGAACTCCCCAAGCGTTACAAGGGTGAGGAGTGGGCACATCTGGGGGGCAACGTCAAGGAGAATTTCGAGCCGGTATACGTTATTCCGCGTGGCAAATCAAAACAGGTCAAGAAGCTGAAAAGCCTATTGAAGGACGCCAAGGACCTCTACCTTGCCACCGACGAAGACCGCGAGGGAGAAGCGATCAGTTGGCACTTGTGCCAGGTGCTCAATCCCAAGGTGCCCGTTCACCGGCTGGTATTCCACGAGATAACCAAGGAGGCGATCCGCGAGGCGCTGTCTCATCCGCGCCAGGTGAACGAAGACCTGGTACGGGCGCAGGAGGCCCGGCGGATCATCGACCGACTGTTTGGCTACGAGGTGTCGCCGCTCTTATGGCGGAAAGTCCGACCGCGGCTGTCGGCCGGTCGGGTGCAAAGCGTGGCGGTCCGGCTGATCGTCGAGCGAGAGCGGGCACGAATGGCATTTGTCGGGGCGACCTATTGGGACCTGCTGGGTACCTTTGCCAAATCAGGTGGAAAGAGCTTTCAGGCGACGCTGGTTTCGGTCGACGGCCGCAAGATACCCTCGACTCGCGATTTCGATCCCGCCACCGGCAAGTTGAGGGACTCTTCGCTGTTGTTGTTGGACGAGGCGCGGGCGAAGGAGTTGTTGGCCCGGCTCGAAAGGGCCCGGAGCCGGGTGGCGAGCTTGGACGACAAGCCGTACAGCACCAAGCCTCCCGCACCGTTCACCACCAGCACGCTCCAGCAGGAGGCGAACCGGAAATACGGCTTCACCGCACGGCAGACCATGCAGGTCGCCCAGACCCTTTACGAAACCGGCCACATCACCTACATGCGGACCGATTCGACCAACCTGGCAGCGGTGGCGGTCGAGGCGGCTCGCAATTTGGTCTCCTCGCAGTACGGTGCCGAGTACCTGCCACCGCAACCGAGAACCTATCAGACAAAAGTCAAGAACGCCCAGGAGGCACACGAGGCGATTCGGCCGGCTGGCCATCCGTTCGATTTCCCCGAGACCATTCGCTCGCGGTTGACTACCGACGAGTTCAAGCTTTACGACTTGATTTGGAAGCGGACCGTGGCCAGCCAGATGGCGGATTCTCGCGGGCACCGCATCACGATTGCGGTCGAGTTGGACGGTGCGGTTTTCCAGGTGAGCGGCAAGACGATAGATTTTGCGGGCTACTTGCGGGCATACGTCGAGGGGTCGGACGATCCGGAAGCCGAACTGGCCGACCGGGAGAGCGTCTTGCCGTCGGTTGCGGTGGGCGAAGTGCTGGAGTGTCGGCAATTGGAGCCGAAGGGTCACACCACGCAGCCTCCCAATCGCTACAGCGAGGCGGCTCTGACGCGAACCCTGGAAGAGAAGGGCATCGGCCGGCCAAGCACTTACGCGGCCATTATCGATACGATTCTCGCCCGCCAATACGTCTTCAAACGGGGTAACGTGCTGGTGCCCACCTGGGTTGCCTTTGCCGTCTCGCAGTTGCTCGAATCGCACCTGCCCAATCTGGTCGATTACCAGTTTACCGCCGAGATGGAAGACGAGCTCGACGCTATCAGTCGGGGTGAAATGGGGCACGTCGACTACCTCAATACGTTCTACTACGGCAACGAGCATCCCGGACTGAAACAGCAACTAGAGAATAAGGTCGACGAGATCGACGCCCGCGATGTCTGCCGGGTGCTGCTCGGCAAGCCGCAACGCCAAGGCGATCAATCCGCCGAGGTGTACGTTCGCGTGGGCCGGTACGGTCCGTTCCTGGAGCAGGGTGATCGTCGGGCGAGCCTGCCCGATAACATGCCGCCGGACGAACTCACGCTCGATGTCGCCCTTCAGATGCTGGATAAGTCGGCCCAGGCCGAGGAGCCGCTGGGTATCTGCCCCGATACGCACAAACCGGTGTTTTTGCGGATAGGCCGGTTCGGGCCGTACGTGCAACGCGGCACGGCGGAAGACGACGAGAAACCGCAAAACGCCTCGCTCCTAAAGGGCATGAATCCAGACGAGGTCGACCTGGCCACGGCATTGAAGTTGCTCTCGCTTCCACGCCGCTTGGGCGATCATCCCCGGAGCGGCGAGCCGGTGCCGGCGTACAACGGGCGTTTTGGGCCGTACATCAAATGCGGAGACGAAACCCGGTCCCTGCCACGGGGAATCTCGCCGCTGGAAGTGAATCTCCAGGAGGCCTTGGACTTGTTGGCTCAGCCGAAGGGCGGACGCAGGGCTGCCAAGCCGAAGGAACCGATAAAGGTCTTCGACGTTTCGCCCCTCAGCGGCGAGCTGGTTCAATTGCTCGACGGCCGCTACGGGCCGTATGTGACCGACGGCACGACCAACGCATCGGTTCCGCGTGGTCTGCCGACGGAGGAGGTGAGCTTCGAGCGAGCCTTGGACTTGCTGGCCGCCCGTGCCGCCCGAGGCCCCGGCAGGAGAGCCGCCCGCAAAAAAACCACCAAAAAAAGGACCACCAAGAAGAAAGCCACCAAGAAGAAGACTGCCAAGAAGAATGTGTAGGGGCCGGGCAAAAGGTGACAGGCACCTTGTATTACAAACCTGTGAAAGCTTGTTTTTCTGACAAAATATTCCCTCAGCCCCCGGCTTTGCCGGGGGACGGCCCTTAGAGGACGGGTGGTGCCGATGACCTGCATTCAATGGAAGTTCCGACAATCCCCCGGCAGAGCCGGGGGCTGAGGGACAGAATCGCGGTTTTGGTTGCGGCTCCGCCGCGCCGTGCCCTATCCGTGTTTCATCAGTGTTTGATCCGTGGCCCAGTTCAAGCTTACTACCATGCCGGAATCACCGCTTCAACGAGTGCAGTTCGAGCGGATTATTGCCGAGATCGGCAAGATTTTCGTCGGGCAGGAGGAGTTGGTGCTGGGCACGCTGGTTGCCTTGTATTCGGGCGGGCACGTGCTGATCGAGGGTGTGCCGGGACTTGGCAAGACGCTGTTCGTGCGAACGCTGGGACGCGTGCTGGGGTGCCGGTTCGGCCGAATCCAGTTCACCGCCGACCTGATGCCTTCGGATATCACCGGCTCGCCCATCTTTAATGTGAAAACGCAGGAGTTCCAATTCCGGCCCGGCCCGGTCTTTACGCAATTGCTGCTGGCCGACGAGATCAACCGGTCGCCGGCCAAGACGCACGCGGCCTTGTTGGAGATCATGCAGGAATACCGGGTGACGGTCGAGCGGACCAGCCACAAGATCGAGCGGCCGTTTCTGGTACTGGCCACGCAGAACCCGATCGAGGCCGAAGGGACTTACAACCTGCCCGAGGCACAGTTGGATCGGTTCATGTTCAAGCTGCTGGTCAACTACCCGGCGGTCGACGAAGAGGCCAAGATACTCACGATGCACGGCACGCAGGTCGATTTCGACCAGCGGCTGGCGGAACTCGATACGGTTACCGGGCCGGAGGAAATACTCGATATGTCGCGGCGCTGCGGCCAAGTGCTTGTCGACCCGAAACTGGTCGACTACATCAACTCGGTGGTGCGATTGACTCGCGATTGGCCGCAGTTTCATTTGGGCGCTTCGCCCCGGGCGGGTATTGCCCTGATGCAGGGCGCGCGGACGCTGGCGGCGTCTTCCGGCCGCGACTACGCCGTGCCCGACGACGTGGTGCAATTGGCCCTGCCCGCAATGCGGCATCGAGTGATCCTCTCGGCCGAAGCGGAAGTGGAAGGCCGCGACGTCGACGAGTTGCTGAGGGAGTTGATTCGCTCGGTGGAGGTACCCCGGCTTTGAGCCCCCTGGCGTTGGTGTTGCTGAAGCTGGCGGCGATCGGCCTGCCGCTTGGGGTGTTGGCCTGGCTGGTACAGGTCTATCCGCGCCGGCCGATGGTCTACCTGGCTTTGGTGCCGGGCATTGTGGCGTTTGGGCTGTTGGCCGCGCCGGCCGTTGTTTGGGTTGTAGTTGCGATAGACGTGGTGTTGGGGACGGTCGTGCTGGGCGATCTGCTCACGTTGCCCGGCCGGAAGACCTTTTCCGTCACGCGCCGCGCGGGCCGAATCGCCTCGCTCAGGAAGCGGCATCCGGTCCGGTTGACCGTGTCGAACCACTCCCAGCGGGCCTTTGCCGTTTGGGTGCGCGACGGCGTGCCGTGGGAGTTGAACCCCGATCCGGACGAGTTCGCCTACCGGTTCCAAGACCGTGGCCGCGCGGTCATGCGTTACGAGCTTCACCCCGGGCGCCGCGGAGAGTTTTTCCTGGACCATGTCTACCTCCGGATTCGCAGCCGGCTGGGACTCTGGCAGCGGATGCTGGTCTATCCGGCCGAGACGCTCATCCACGTCTATCCCGACATGAAACAACTCGGCCAGTACGCCCTGCTGGCCCGAACCGATCGGCTGAACCTGCTGGGCGTTCGACGCACCCGGCGGATCGGCCAAGACCACGAATTCGAGCGCCTCCGCGACTATACGATCGACGATAACTACAAGCATATCGACTGGCGAGCCACCGCCCGACGACAAAAACTGACCGTCAAGGACTTCCAGGCCAGCCAGTCGCAGCGGATTATCTTCCTGCTGGACTGCGGGCGGATGATGACAAACGAGTCGGCCGGGCTGAGCCTGTTGGACCACGGGCTGAACGCTATGCTGATGCTCGGCTACGTTGCGCTTCGGCAGGGCGACTCGGTCGGGCTGATCGCTTTTTCCAACGAGATTCACGGCTTCGTGCCTGCCCGGGGCGGCATGAACCAACTGAACCGGCTGCTGCACGCTTCCTTCAACCGGTTTCCGCGGCTTGTCGAATCGCGTTACGACCAGGCCTTTCGCTACCTGGCTTCGCACTGCCGCAAGCGGTCGCTGGTAGTGCTTGTGACCAACGTGATAGACGAAGTGAACGCGCACCAGGTCGAGCGTTACCTGAGCAGCCTGGTGGGCCGGCATCTGCCGCTGGCCGTGATGCTTCGCGACCGGCGTCTGTTCGAGGCGGTAGACGTGGCGTTGGACATGGAACAACCACGCGAGGAAGAACTCTGGCCGGCCGCCGCCGCCGCGGAAATTCTCACCTGGCGGCATCAGGTGCTGAGGGACCTGACGAGCAAGGGCGTGCTGTCGCTGGACGTCTTTCCCGAAGAGATGACCGCCCCGCTGGTGAACCGCTACCTGGAAATCAAGGCCCGCCATTTGCTGTAGGGTGCGTGCTTGCACGCACGAGTCAGTAGGGTGGGCATTGCCCACCGGTAGAAACAGCAGGCTGCGGGTGCCATGGGCGGCTTGCCTGCCCTTGCCACAATCTCCGGGACGGACAAGCCGTCCCCGACAGCCTGCGAAGCCGCAAGCGGCCGGCGGGTATCAGTAGAAGCCGCAAGCGGCCGCGGGCCTCAGTTGGTTAGCATTGGCGCGAGTCGTTGGCGGAACCGGCGCAGGCGGTCTTCCTGCTCGGGGCTGAAGGAGCCTTGTCGCTGGGCGTAAACGTCCATCCAGGTAATCAGCCGATCGAGGCTGTCGGCATCCAGCCGGACGCCCTCGTGGCCTCCAGCTTCGGTGAGCATGGCCAGCAGCTTGCTCTTGACGGCAGGGCAGTCGCCCACGACGGACCTCGGCTTTTCGAACGCCAGTTTCTTCAGGTCCTCGTCGGCGAAGGCGATCAGGCTGTCGTACGACTTTGCCGCCGTGAGATCGAACCGGGCGGCCTTTTCGTCGCCGCTTTTGGGCTTGTGACAACTCACGCAGTATTTGTCCATTACCGGCTGCACGAGCCGGTCGAACCTGAGCGGCCAGGAGCCTTTTGGGCCGGGGCTCAGCTTCGATGGCTCTCGCCCGGCCGCCAGCGGCGCACTTCGCACCACGGGCGCCGTCTCGCGCGATTCGTGGCAACCGATGCACGATAGTGTCTGATTGGGCTGCACGTAGGTGAGCGTCCGCATGGTCTGGATCGCCCTGCCGGCGGCGTCCAATGCCTGGAAGAAGACGGACACGCCCGAGGGCACGCGGAAATAGGCGGAGCCGTCCGCTTCGACCGGCACGGTGCCCAGCACGAACTTGCCCGGGTCTTCGCGCGAGACACCCAGCACGGGCGAGTTCATTTGCGGCTGTGTCTTGGGCGGCAGGGCGACGATTCGCAGACGCTTGACCGTACCCCGCTGGACCGTTTCCAGTCCCCGATAGACGTCCTGCAACAGGAACCGCCCTTCCTGCGGACCGTCCCAATCGACCGTCGAGGGCAGCACGGGCGGTTTGTGCCGCGGGCGGAGTGGTATTGGGTTCATGCTCGAAATGGCCGGGTCGCGGTAGAGCAACTCCAGGTTGCCGAAAGCGTCGTAGAGATACAGCCCCATCGAGTTGGCCGGGTTCCGCGGGTCGTCGACCTTGAAAAGCGTGTGGCCCGGAAGCCGCCGGTCGCTCCAAGCAACCAGGTAATGTTCCTCGGAAAGCGGGAATGGATTGGCGTAGTAGTGTTCCGGCCAGCCCTCGGTTTCTGGGAAACAGACCTCGGGTGTAAGCCGCTCCAGCGGCCGGGCTTCCTCGGTGCCCTTGGTGCGATCCAACAGCACCAGCGATCCGCCCACGTTCGAGTGATGGGCCGCGGCGGTGAAAATCAGCTTGTGCGACCCGGGCACCGGCCGGGCCTCGAAAACGCATTGCGGACGAACCGTGAAATTGCCGTAGACCAACTGCGGGTTCGTACCGTCCGGGGTGGTCGACCAGAGGCTCATGTACGGGCCGTTGAACCGGTCGATGTAGTCCCAGCGGGCGTAAAGCACTCGGCCGTCCGCCATCACCGACGGGGTCCACTCGAAATTCTCGAACGCCGATATCGCTCGCATCTCCGTACCGTCCGACTCCATCGCGTGCAGCGTGTAGACGGAGACCGGTCGGGTGTTGCCGCCGCCGCAGCGGACGTAACTGTCGGGAAGCGTTGCCTTGCAGGTCGCT
>JAUWJC010000261.1 GCA_030607895.1 Pirellulales bacterium | reverse complement strand
GGGGGGGGCCCCGCCCCCCCACCCCCGCGGAGGTATTCCGTTTCGATTTCTTGCGCGTGGGTCTCGTGCCTCGCCCCACCCTACATGCCCTTTTCCTTGAGCGTCTTGCGGAAGAATTCGAGTTGCCGGAGAATCTGCCCGGAGTGGGGGTCCATTTCGGCTGCCTTGACCTGGTTTTTCACGGCGCCTGCGTAGTCGCCTTTGGCAAAATAGCAGTGGGCCAGGGTGTCGTAATAGCCGCCGTAGTCGGGTTTCAGCTCGATCGACTTCTTGGAATACGCCAGCGCTTGGTCGAAATCCCCTTCCGTGTTGGCGATCAGCCAGGCGAACTGGTTGTACGATGTCGACTCGTCGGGATTGCCGGCGATTTGTGCGCGCTGGGCGGCGGCGGCTTTGTTGATCAGATCGAGGATCTTCTTGCGGTATTCGGGCGTAGGGTCGGGTAGCCGGTAGCAGGCGATCAGCACATCGATGTCACCCGGTTCGGTTTCGAGCGCCTTATCGAGGTGCTCTCGCTGCCTGGCCCGATTGCCTTTTTCGCCCCAGTGGCAAGCGAAGAAGAAGTCCATTCGCGAGCGGACTTCATTCAGTGTGCGGCCGGCATACTCCTTTTTGACGATCTTGTTCTTTTCGAAATTTTGCACCGCCTCATCGAGCACTTGGGCGGCAGGAAGATCCTTGCCCTGATCGTGAAACATCTCCGACAAGCCATAGTGGGCGGTAACCGTGTAGTTGTGACCCGCGGCACCAGTGGCGATTACGTGACGGTACTCCTGCTCGGCCCATTGAAACAGCCCCTGCTGTCGCAAGTTGTAGGCGGTCATAAGATGGGCCACCAACTGCTCGGCCCGCGGGCCGGGGTGGAGCCCAAGCGCCTGCCGGGCCGTCTCTTCCGCCAAGACGTCTTTTCCTTGGACCTTGTAAGCCTGGGCAAGCGTGTAGAGTAGCTTCGGATCTCGGGCGAACCGGCTGGCAAATCGGGTGGCTACCTCGCTAACCAACCCCCACGCCTTCTCTTCCACCAGCCACTTGACCAACTCCGCCAGGCTCTCCGGATCGCCTCGTTCCAGGTCGATCAGCTTCCGCATGGCAGTCAGCGACTCGTCTTTGCGGCCGAGCTTGGAAAGCCAGTTGATCTGATACCGGATCAGTGCGGCAACGATTTCCCCGCGAGATTGTTCGGCCGAGCGATGCAGCGTGGCTTGCTCCTCCTCGACCAGCTTGCTCCACGCGGCCAACGCTTTTTCGGGGTCGTCGCGGAATTTCAGGCAAGCAAACAGCCATTGGGCGCCCGGCTGCCGGCTGTGTCCGAGGTTTTTCTTCAGCGCCGCGGCCAACTCGGCTTCCGGCGGGGCGTCGGGCGGTTGCTGACCGAGAATCTGTATGGCTGCGTATTTCGATAACACCGCCGATAACTCGAATCGCACCAATCGGCACAGCGCCGGGGTTCCCATCCCGTCGGGCAGGGCCGCCAGCTTACGCATTTGTAGAAGCCGGCCGCCGGTGTCTCGGAATTCGTACTTCTCCAAGCACTTCTTCACTTCCGGCGGGTCGCTCTCGATGGTCCACTGCACCCGCATCAATCGCAGCAAGTACTTCGCCCGAGCGGCGATCTCCAGGTCCTCGTGCGTTTGTGCGACGGTCAGGGCGTCGAAGGCTTCGAATCCCAGCTTGGCTAATTCATCGTGGGCCTGTTGGCGGACGTGGTAGTCCGCGTTGCCCAGTTGTTCTATCAGCCGGTCGATCTTCTGGTCGAGTTTGGCCGGCTTATCATCGGCCGGCAGTCCACCGGCGGCGATAGTCAGCATGGCCAGGATCAACGCAAACCGCGCAATCGGTCGCGAAACAGCTTTGTGGAGATGTTGCATGTGTCGAGAAGGACGGAGAATCCTGCCGCGTTACTGTGTGTTGAAGGGGGTACTTCTTGCTTCCACCAGAATAACCCACCGGCCGGACCGCAGACAAGCTGGGGTGACCGGAAACATCCCCCGCCAGTGGCGGACGCTCACGATTCGTCCAGCAGTCCTACTACCTCTCGCTCGATCAGTTCCGGATCAAGGGGTGCGGAACCGGGGGCGAAGACCTTCCGCAGCCTGCCGTCGCGGCCGTAGAGCTTCAGGTGGGGAACGGCCCCGTCGTCGATCTGAAAGACCTCAAACGACTCAGGTCCCACCCCATACCGGCTGATGAAATTGTCGAAAGTGGCGCCTTTCCGTACAAGAAACGCGTGAACCGCCGACCGGTTGTCCGGATCGTCGAGGCTGACGGAAACCACGGCAAGCCCCCGGTCGGCATATTTCCCGTGCAAATCGACGGTGTGCGGGAAGAGTTCCTTGCAGGGGCCGCACCAGGTTGCCCAAAAATCGACCAGCACGACTTGCCCGCGGTGCTTGTCGAGCACCCGGCCGAATCCGGTTTCGTCAATCAGGGCCACCTTTATCCGACCGTCGGGGCCCTCGGTGGCAGACGGACCGTCCGGCAACGGCCTGGTACATCCGGCCAGCAGCAGGACGAAAAGACAAAGACTTCGCCTAGACAACCGGGGACCTCCGCTACGGGGCGGGTGCTTTTAGCCAGGGCGTTATTAGCGCGGCGGCCTCGTCTCCGCACACCTTGGATACTTGCAGCCCGCTGGCTTGGGCCGTGAAGAAAATCCGACCGTTGGAAACGACCGAGCCGACGCAATCCCGGGTGTCGATCGGCGGCCCGACCGACGCGAACTTGTTACCGCGCGAGGTATCGATCATGTCGGTATTAGTGCCGAGCAAGTATGGCTCCGAAAGCGTGAATCGCGTGCAGGCATAGCCGAAGTTGAATTCGGAGAGTATCTTGCCGGCCGCCTTGTCCAGCAGGTAACAGGTCCCACCGTAGGCGTAAGCGAATATGAACCTCTCACCCACCGTGACGATGTTGGTGGACTTGATCAGCGGATCGGACTCCCAAATCAGCGATCCGTCTCGGGCGTCGAGGCACCAGACATGACGTGGTTCCTTCCCCGACTTCGGCGCGTTGTAACCACCCACGTACAGGCGTCCGTTCTCGGCCGAAATAGTGCAGCCCGCCGTGACCGAGTACTTGGTTGTGAGCCATAGGACACGGCCGGTTGCCGGATCCAATGCGGCGGTAATGCCGTTTGGTCCCGGCCGGCCTCTCCTTTTTGCCGCGTAGCCGAAGAAGACCGAGTAGTAGAGCGTACCGTCCATAACACACAACCCGGCGTCGTCGCCGCCGCAGCCGAACTTGGAGAAATCTATTGTCCAAGCTTCTTTGCCCGTGTCCAAATCCCACGCCCGAACGAGCGGTTTGTGTTCCTTTGGATAGTGTGGATTGTCGTGGCTGTAGAGCCAACTCATGATTTGGGGTTCCCCTTCGGCCACCTTGTTTCCTTCTCCTTGGAACACGTAGATACCGGTCCCCTTGGGCGCGAATTTGCCGGTGCTGAACATGTAGAATGCCAGGTTCTTGTGAACCACCGGCGGCTGCTGACGGCTCCAACTCGGCGACCCGGTGAACGGGGCCTCCCAGATGAGCTTTCCGGTGGCCGCGTCGAGACAGCGGACGAAACATTCTTCCAGTCCGGCCTGCGGAACCAGCAGTCGTCCGTTGTAGTAGAGCGGGGCCGTGTAGCATACATTCACGCCGGGCCAGTACCGCCGCCAGAGCAGCCGGCCGGTTTCCTGCTCGACGGCGAAAATCTGGCCTTCGGCAGTGTGGGTGTACATCCGGCCGCCGCCGCAGACGGGAAGGTGCTTGTGCGTGCCTTCATATCGGCGAATCCACTTGATCTTAAACGGTGGTTTGATGCCCTGGTTGTTCGAGTTCGTGCTTTGCAGGTTGGCAAAGGCCGTATACCAGTTGTACTTTGCATCGGAGAGCTTGCCCCCGAGCGGGCTGCGAATCTTCCATAAATCGAGGTCTTTCGACGGCAGCGACGCCTTGCCATCGGGTCCCAAGACGTACAGATACCCGTCCTCGCATCCGAAGTAGACCCGCCCATCGCACACGCAAGCCGGTGCCGAAATGCATTTACCGAAGGCTGTCTTGAACGACCACGCCTTGCCGCCGCCCGAAAGCGGAACGACATACAGGGTGCCGTCCAGACTGCCGTAGACTGCCGTGTTGCGAAGCAGGATGGGCGAGGCAATCGACGGGTAGCCGCCCAGGTATTGTGGTTCCTCCTGACCGAGTGAGTGCTTCGAGAGACCGAATCCCCGCTCGGGCCGGCAGCGGTAAACGTCGCTGCCGCGGAGGCTTACCGAAGAGAAACTCAACAGGCCGGGCATGTCGTTGCGAACCACGGTTCCGGGCACAAAATCGGTCTCCAGCTTGCCGCCGCGAAGCCGGAGCATTTCCACTCGCCCGGAGTTGTCCCGCCGGTGCCACTGCCGATAGATAGTCCCGTCTTTGCCGATGCTCAGACCGAAGGTGGCGGGCGTCTCGCCGCCCTTGAAATTCGGCACGGTACCCAGCCCGCGAAACTCGGGCTTGTCGCCGGTGTCTTCCCGGAAAACCGCCTCACCTCCGGCAGGAATAACCAGCGTTTTTTCGTGCATCGCCAGGTTCCTGGAACAACAGAACTGGTCGCGCCAGTTCACCCGAGCCTTCTTGTACGCCAGCCAATCGTCGCCACTCCAACGGTTTCCAGGAAACTTCAAGTGCTCCTTGACGAAGTCCCACGTCCAGCAGACCGTCCCGTCGGGCTCGATGGCGTAAACTCGCGAGCCGAGCGTGGCGAAATAGACCCTGCCGCCGGCGACGACGGGCGTGCTGAAGACCGGCTCGCCGCAGACGATTTCCTTGACCACCTTTCCGTCGGCCGTATCCAGCACGTAGTACGACCCGGCCATCGTGCCGAAATGGAGGTAGCGGCCCGCAATTGCCGGCGAGGAGATGTTGTTGCAGTTGATCTTGCCGCCGCGCGTTTCAACCTTCCAGAGGGTGCGCAGCGAAGCGGCATCGATACAGAAGGCTACGCCGGAGCCGTCTACCACGTAGATCCGTCCGTCGACAATAACCGGCGATGTAAAAAGGGCGTCCGTCAAAGGGACCGCTCCGACCAATCCCAAGGGCGTAGCCACGCTTCGTCCCGGAACATTGCCCGAATGGCGGCAATCGTACTTGAACTGCAACCAGTCTTCCCCGGCAAACGCTCCGGCCGTCAGTAGCAGAAAAGACAAAAGGCAAGCGATGGTTGTTCGATGCGATGTCGGCATGTTTCGTTCTCCTGATGTTGTTAGGCGCAATGGATGCCGCCTTGTTTTCCTGACAAAATATTCCCTCAGCCCCCGGCTTTGCCGGGGGACGGGTGGTGTCGATGACCTGCGTTCTATGGAATTTCCGACAATCCCCCGGCAGAGCCGGGGGCTGAGGGACAGAGTCGCGGTTTTGGTTGCGGCCACCGGCCGCGCTGTAAACACCTACTTCTCGTACTTGACGCTGCAGCCGAACTGTCGGGTGACTGCCTTCGGCGGCTCCTTGCCGGCCAGTAGGGCGTCCAAGGCATCGCTAAGGAAGTGGGTCTTCACGCCGGCTTCCTTCATGCTGTCGTCGATCGCGCCCATGTAGGCGATCTTGCGGCCGGCGTCCAGCAGAAACACGTGCGGAGTGACCTTGGCGCCGTAGTCGCGAGCGATCTTCTGGGTGGGATCGTAGAGGTAGGGGAAGTTGAATCCCTTGTCGGCCGCCCGCTTCTTCATCGGTCCAAGCCGGTCGGCCGGAAGGTTGTTCACGTTCACCGCGATCACCTGGACCCCTTTTGCCTTGTAGTCCTTCTGCAGGGCGATCAATCGGTCTTCATAAGCCTTGGCCACCGGACAGTGGTTGCAGGTAAAGACCGTGACGAGCAGCTTGGCATCCTTGTAGTCCGAGAGGCTGTGATCCTTGCCGTCGGTGCCGACAATGCCGGCCCAGCGGGGTGGCTTGTCGCCGATCTTCAACTCGGCGGCCCGCATGCCGGCAACACTCAGAAGCAGTACCAGGGCCGCCGCCGCCACAACGTTCCACTTGCAAGCCATGAGCCGTTCCTCCTTTGGAATAGAAGTCTTGCCGTTTACTCCCGGGGGGACAAATGCCGCATGTTCAGTGTGACCATGCCGCGGCGAGTTGTCAACCAGGCGGGGTGAGGGCAAATTCCGAATTGCCACGGGGAAAATCCTCAGTAGCCTTTTTTCGTCAAGTGTGAGATACTGGTGGGAACACGATCCGTCCCACACCCCCCCGCGCAGCCGGGGGAATGAACGGTGGATGACGCATTTAT
>JAUWJC010000604.1 GCA_030607895.1 Pirellulales bacterium | reverse complement strand
GCCGAAGATGAACTCCGCGATTGGGACTAAGTCGTAACAAGGTAGCCGTAGGGGAACCTGCGGCTGGATCACCTCCTTTCTAAGGATTACTAGACCGCACAGACGGCAACGCCTGCGTGGAAAAGAGAATTGTGGAGCCAGTACTTCAACCGGATATTGAGTAAGTCACTACCAGCAAAAGCAAACCAAGGCCCGGCCGGATCCACTCCGACCGGGCCTGCTTTTTTCAGGGCACAGAAAAGGGGGCACAGAAAAGGGCACAGAAAAGCTGCCATGTGGGAATTGTGAATTTTGGGCAGTGCGCGTACCGATAACGGGACCGCCGGGGGGCAGTTTTTTTGGAGGCTCGGGGTGTCGCGGCGGACCGGACATGGGCGATCTCTGTCGGTTTGGTGGGCTGTTCTCGCCAACCTGGTAAATACGGGGCTCAAAGCCCCACGCTGCCGTATCCGACGTTCAGCCCTCGACAGAGCGCCATGCTTTTCAACGGGCTTGGCACGCATCGCACAGATCAACGATCCGGCCATGCGGCACTGCCCATGGGGACAACGACGTTATCGAGTGCCCATCTCCGGCACGTCCGCGGCAGGACCTTGAGTCTCCGATTCCGATTTTAATCCAGTTATGCCCAGTTGGGCAAGCAGGGTCACTAGGATTGTGCCGATCGGTTGCGGTCCTTTGCGACGGCTGCGGCGCAGGCGCTCGTAGGTTGCTTGCAGCGGACCGGCTTCCTCCAAGTGAGCATGTTTGGGTATTTGCTTGGCGGCCTGTTGCAGGTCGCGGACGATCTCGTGCGGCGGCGTACCGCGGGCCTGATGAAACGCCAGCAGTTTATCAAGCACGTAGCCGCGATCCAGACGGCTGGGATGACGGTATAGCTTCCTTTCCGAAACCATCTGAAAGACTGTCCGCGTGGCGCGGTTGGCCACGCGGCATCGAATATCGCGTGAGTCGACCCCCTGTTGTTTCCAGAGTTGAAACTTGCCGCGGAAGTGCGCGTTGCACTTGATCAGATTGTCGGCGACCCGCATCCACGCCGCACGCAACCGTGCGTTGCGCATATGCGCCAGCGGTCCGTCGGCGCGGTCCACTTCGTCGCTCTGATAACGCGAGGGAAACAACCCGGCGCGGCCGGTCACCGCCTTGGCATGGGCGTAATGTTCGATCGGGCCCATCTCGCCGGCCAGTTCGCTCGCGCTTAGGACATTGATTCCCGGATGGCTCAGCAGCAACACATAGGGCGTTTTCACGAGGATTTCCGCCAGTTCTTGTTCCAATCGGCCGATCTGCTCGGTCTTGGCTCGCCAGTCGTCGTGCAGTGTTTGCCAGATCCGCGACAAGTGCGCACGGAGCGGATCGGCGTCGGCCGCATTGCCGGCCCAAGCGACGATACGCTCGACCGTGCGCGATTGAAAACGGAGCTTTTCTTCACGCAGCCAACGCGTCACGCCGGGCACTCTCGCTTGACGAATCGCTTCGGCCGAAGACGCTCGCCGTGCAATCGACAGGGCCACTGGCCGGCTCCACAAGTTGTCGTTGGAAAACAACGCCGCGTAACCGGGCAGACAACGTTCGAGATACTGGCGAATCTGGCATTGCAGCTTCGCCCGTTTCTCGACCAGGTCGCGCCGATGCCGCGCGAACAACTGCAACTGCCCATACGTTTCGTCCCAGGCCGCCTCCAGCAGGCCGAATCCGTTGACCGCGGCGCGGAAGATGGCTTCCAGGTCGTGGTCGTCGGTCTTGTTGTCGCCATGCGCCGGCAAGCGATAGTGCTTCGACGCGAACGGATGCACCAGCCGCGTTTCCACGCCGGCATTGCGGAAAGCTCGCTGGATCGGCCGGTGATAGGTTCCCGTCATCTCGACCGCGACGACCGCATCGCGGATGCCGTGCCGCTGGCATGCGTCTCTAAATTGCACCGTTGCCAACTGCATCTGCGCCCGACCATGCTCGACCTCGCTGGGCGGCACGAGCACCTTTCCGTAAAAGTCGCACAGCATCCACTTCGATCGGGCCTTGGCACAATCCACGGACACCACGCCGAACCGTTCCGGCCCCACTTCTTGGACCCGCGGCTGGATGATTCCATTGGGCTTTCCAATTCGCCCTGGACCGTTTGTGCGGGTTTTGCGAGAATTACGTTTCGTAGCCATTCCAACTGTCTCCTGTTCTGGGGAAAAAGGGTTTGTACCTTTCCCACAACGAACAGTTGGAATGGTTCTATTGATTTCTTGTCAAAAGAAACTACATACCAGGGTCACTTGGTGACTCAGCGAGCATGCAGGCCGCAACGTGAGTGAACGCCGAGCAAGCCTCGAAACGGGCAATGTGGGAGCCGACCCGCTTGAGATACGGGGAAG
>JAUWJC010000270.1 GCA_030607895.1 Pirellulales bacterium | reverse complement strand
GGGCCGGGGGTTCGGGACTCGGGGTTCGGGCCTCGGGGGTGGAAACCCGAATCCCGATCCCCGCACCCCGAATCCCCGGTTTCTACGGGGCGGGGGATTCGGGACTGGGGATTCGGGAAAGCATTTGAACCTTTGACCTTGAACCTTTGACCTTGAACCTTTGACCTTGAACATGGACTACCAGGACCAATCGCCGAATCAGACGCCGCGGAACCCGCCGACGGTCCGGCTGCCGGCTGCGCCTCCGCAAAGGCTCCGCCGCTTCGAGCTGGCCGAAGACCAGGAACCTGGCCAGACGGTCTACGCCCATCCGCGCCGCTGGACCGGCTCCGAGTGGGTGACCGATGTGCGGCCGCAAAACAAATTCCTGGTCACCGATCCGCTGGGCGTTTATCGCGGCCGGGGGCGCAACGGCGAGGTTCCCGGCAGCCGCGGCCTGGCCCGCGCGCCGGCGGACGCCTCAAACTGGGAAATCGTGGACCTCCAGCCGAACGCCCTGCTAATCCGTGGGCAGGCTTACACTTACGTCGCCAAGGCGGAGGCCGAGCTGGTCATCGACCACGCGGAAGTCCTCTCGCCGTCCGGCGGGCTGATCGTGGACCAGGCGCCGCCGCAAGCGGCCGAGGACACGATGACCATCTTCAAAATTCCTTCCGGTTACAAACCGGAAGCGGACGACGTGACGGTTTCCGTCTCGGAAGACGAAGAGGTCTTTGCCGAGTGGGACGAGAGCGAAGTCAAGTGGAAGATGCTCACCAAGGACCGGCTGCGGTTTGGAAAAGTTCAGTCTGGTTTCACCAACGCCGATGGGACCGCGAACCGGCCGGTCAACGTCAAGTCTTGCCTCAGCGACGGCACGGCCGAAACGGGCGATGCGTTTCAAGTAAAGACCCCGATCCGCCCGCACGCTTACACCGAGCTGCTCGCCGGCGACGTTGTCGGTTATCTGACGGATGCGGACGGCACGAAGATCATCGTTACCGAGTGCTTTCAATCCGGTTGGCGGTGTCTCGCCACGCTCGAAACCGACATTACGCCTGAATCGTCGGCTATCCCCGTCACGTTTCTCGGCCTGATCGTCGGCCCGGAACCGACGCTCCAATACGTGGAGAATCCGCTCGACTATACGGCCGCAAGCGGCGCGGTCGTGGAACTGGCGTACCGTTCAACAATTCCCGAGTGGTTCATCTCTTCGGTGGCCGGCGCGGCGGAAGACATCAAGGTCAAGGTCTCCGAGGACGATCCCCAGACCGATTACCTCGTCAACAAGCTGACGACCGAAGACCCCTGGATCGGCAAGGAGGTGATCGGCGGCGGCGCGGCCGCGGAACAACTCAAGCTGAAACACACCGGACCGGGTGCGGACTATTCACATTCAATGCCCGGAGTGTTATTGTTGGACGGCACAATCTTGATGCTTACCCTCCCTTATCCGAAATTCGACGCAAGGGGCCACTGGACCACGGATGACTCCTATTATCCCGTCCGGATTCCGATCGTAGACGATGACACCTGGATCAAGGTAACCAACGATGGTGGTGAGGTAGACGGGCCTCTTTTGTTTTCGCACATCGGGCCGAGTACCGTTGATTCGGGCAAAGATTCAACGGCACCGGTGCTGTCATTGAGTGGTACGTTGCTCACTGTCACATGCAACTTACCGCGTTTCGACGCCAAAGGACATCGAACATCCGCGTACGATTATCCATCCAACAGCGTCGATATTTCCAGCGCGCTAGATGAAAAGGTGAAGGCCCACGCGGGCGACCCGACGCCGGGCTACCTCGACGCAAAGATAGTGGGCGACGGAACCTGGACCACGACCGCCGTTGTCGGGAACACGGTTCAGGTCCAGCACATCGGGCCGAGCAGCACCTACGATGCGTTTGACCCCACGCCGCCATCCCTAACTCTCGCCGGTACGACGCTAACGCTCACTCGCCCCTTTCCAGAGTTTGACGCGAAAGGGCACAAGTCGGGCAACGACGCGGGAACGGGCAACAACGATACGGTCGAAGTCGAAGGTGACGGCACATGGATTGCCCCCAGCAATAACGCCGGAAAGCTGAAAATCTCTCACACGGGGCCGGGAAGCCTTGAAAGCTCACAGTATCCAATAGTATCGGTTGCGGTGTCTGGCAGCAACTTGCGAGTCACATACACAATGCTAGGGGTGGACGATAAAGGACACTTAATCAGTTCACCGGGCAACGCCACCGCCGACTTTGCGTTGGACTCCGTGAACGTGATAACCGGAGCTTCGATTGTGGGAACGGACATCGTGTTCACGACGAAAAACATCAAGGTTATTTCCGACGACGGGGCGGGCGACAACATCACCTTAACCGGAACCGCGTGCCCGTAATGGCGATTCAATTTTGGGATGGCAAGCCACTAATAATTGGCGGCGAAATCGCAATGCACGAGGATTGCTGCTGCGGTAATCCTTGGGATGAGTGTTTTGATGCCTACTGCGATGCGTCTGATATTCCCGAAGAAATAATAGCGGACTTCGGGGTTGGCGGATGGACAACTCGCACGGCCGGATGCCCCTGTCCGGGCATTGCCGGGCAATACGTTTTGTCAACCTGCATTCCAAGAGCTAGCGAAACGCCAAACGATTCATCTTGCACGTGGGGCTACTGTGAGTATTTTTGCCAGGACTCAGGCGACGTTGCTCAATATCTGATTATTTGGGCAAATGTGACATACAGTAGCCCGGGAAAAGGGAAGTGGAGACTCACAATCGAAATCCTCCCTTTTTCCAGTTGCGAGACTAACCCAGATTGCAGGTATTTTACGGGTAGCTATTCCGATGACAGGGCTTTGTGGCACTCGGCGGAAATCGACCACGATGCATCGTGTGTCCCATCCTCCCCACTTTCACTCTCCAAGGTAGGTGATTCTCACGACATTTTCCCGCCAGCTAACGCGGTCTGTGCGGGGTCTATGCCAAACACAATTACCCTGACGTTCTAAAATGAGCAATTGCCTCTTTGTCATTGATGGTGATAGTTACGTTTGCCCGCAATGCGGCATGTGTTACGACCGCTCCGCCATCCACAATTTAGACAGCTTCCATCGCAAATGCACCAACCCACCCGATCTTCGCCCGGCCGCTTCCGCGCTCGGCCTGCCCAATCCGATACCGCCGTCGCTAACGCAGACAGTGTCCCGCTACTCCGCCGGACAACCACTTGGCCCCGGCGACTGGTTGCACATTGCGATATTGAAGTGGGTAGGCAAAGGTCCGACGTGGAAATGTGGCTGCAAGGATCGAATCAACCAGATGAACGCCTGGGGGCCGGACGGCTGCCGGGAACATCTTGATGAGATCGTCGGCTGGATGCTGGAGGAGGCCGAAAAACGCGGCTGGCGTTCGGCGAAACTACCCGGTGCCCGCTGGGCCGTCAAGCGGATGGTCATGTCGGCCATCAAGGAGTCGGAGAAACTTGAAGGTTCAAGGCCAAAGGTTCAAGGTTCAAATTTCCGACCTTGAACCTTGAACCTTTGGCCTTGAACCTTTGGCCTTTTCCACTACCCACTACCCACTACCCCCTATCCACTAATGCCCCACTGGCACCAACACGGCGTCCGTTTGAACCTCGAATGCACGCTCGGCTCTTTCTGGGCCGAGATGCCCGACGGCTGGCGGCTGGAGAATTGCCACCCGGCCGCGTTGGCCGTGGCCGAGTACCTGTTGCTGCACAACATCGAGGCGGCGAAAGCCGATTGCCGGTCAATCGACCAACTGTGGGATCTCCCGCCGCGTCCGGCCGGCCAAAGTGGAAAAACGTTGCTCTGCTACTCCGGCGGCGTGGACTCGACCGCGGCCCTGATGCTCTTGCCGCCGGAGACCGTGCCGATCTACTGCCGCCGGCCCTACGACGGCTACCCGCTGCGTGGCAAGCGGATCCACCTGGCCCCGTTCGCCCCGATCGAGCGGTGTCTGGACCGCGTGGGCAACGTGTATGGTGTAGTAAAGGTGCCCAGCACGTTCGAGACGATTGGTTTGGCCGGCGGCACGGCCCACGGGTTCCAAGACGGCTACGGCTACGCGGTGATGGCCTGCCTGCTGGCCGACTTCCTTGACGGCGGCGCGGTCGCCTTCGGATCCGTGATGGAGCAGGTCTTCCTCGGCTCGGGGAACAACTACACCGACATCGTCAAGTTTCCAACGGCGAAATGGCACTTTTATCGCCGATTGCTGAGGCTGGCCGGTCTGGAGTTCTCGTTGCCCACGGGCGGCTGCTCGGAGGTGCTTACCGAGCGGATCGTGGCGGCCGGCCCGCTGGCCGACTACGCGGTTTCGTGTCCGCTGGCCGACGCCGCCGGAAAACCCTGCGGAACTTGCTTTAAGTGTTTCCGCAAGCTGCGGATTCTCAACCGGCCGGCGTCCGAGCCGACGCCCAGCGTGCTGGATACGCTGGCCAAACGGCCGTTGAAGTCGGCCTCCTCGGTCGTCTACGCCTGCCAGCGATCCGGCTGGTGGGGCGCGGGGCTGCACGAATACCGCGATGTGAAGTTGGACTTCCTCGAGCGCTACCACGGTTACGCGGTGGACAATCTGTTGCCGGCCCATCTGGCCGGGCACGTCCGCGGCCGTTTTGCGGAGCTGGGCGTCAAACCGATGGATCCCGAGGACGAGTACATGCTCCGTCAGCTCGGCAGGACATTTTGGCCGTCGGCCTTCTCCCTCACCCGCGCCGGCCTGCCCGTCGAGCGGATGGACTCGCAGTCGTTGGCGTGAAGGGGGGGGAGAGGGGTTAGGGATTGGGGGTTGGGGATTGGAGATTGAGGGTCGACATTGAATAAACAGCCGTTGCCCAAAGCGCGGCGGCATCCGTCATGCTTGCCCCTTCTTTCATGCAGCCGAGGATCGCCGACACCCCATAGTTTGTAACGTTGTCCAGTCCATTGACGCACGGGAGGCGTGCGACTGAGAAGAAAAAGCCGGCCACCTCCTCGGCGCTCGCGCCGGTCAGAACTTGGATTTGCAGGATCTGATCAAAAATCCTTCGGCCACGTGTCGCGTCACTGCCAAAAACCTGGAACGCGATCTTCGCGGCATTAAAGTCTTCGGGCGATTCCGCCAATTTCTCACCATCGGATACGCGGGTCAGTCGCAATCGTTTCCGGTAGTATTGCTGGGCCTCTTTCCCCGTTTTGATCTTCTTTTGAAACGAGGAAAAGGTCCGCGCCGCATATCCCTGCCCCGCTACAACTTCACGGATTGCAGCCCGCCCGCGGGCCTGACATTTCTTTATCTTGGTCGTCGGATCGCCGCATTGGATCGGCGATGATGCAAGAAATTCAGCCGCCGCCGCCAAATGTTCCCGTGGAGAGACTGCGTTTCTACTATCGACTGCGGCCTGCGGCCCCGCGTCATTCGCTGTTTTTTGACTGGCGAGATCGTCCCGTTCGGCGGTGACTTCGGCCAGCGATTTTTCGCCGATCGAGGCCACGCCCAGCCCGAGCAGCAGTCCGACCGCCATTCCGCAGATCGCGGCGATCGCCACGGGCAGAACGCCTGATTTTTCCCCCTCGGCCGCTTCTCGATTCGTCGAATCGGCAGGCCCGGAGTCCGGCGGTGGCGGCGGTTTCTTTGGCGGTGGCGGCGGTAATGCACAACTTGAATCTCTCCACTCGCCCGCTCGACGCCGGCCAAGTGTTACTGGCGAAGGATGCGATGGGACGTGTTTGGGCTGCTCTTGGCTCCACTCGTCCATCAGACCGTCGATCGAATCGTCGTTTTTATGGTGCATGTTGTTTCCCATTTCGCGCGAAATGGCCCTAGCGTTTGTTTTTGAGATGCCACTCCCCCTCGCTGACCTCCTCGCCATACCAGTACCAGTAGTTTTCAGGCTTGAAATCCGACCAAGAGAATCCGGTCCAATGGCCGTGCGGTTTGCTGGTGGCCGTCATTGGCCCTTTGGAAGACCAGATAGTTTTTTCATCGGCGTTGCGAATCTGCAATTCGCGCCAATAAATGGAGTTGGTCCATCGCCAGCGGGAATCCTCATAGGCGGTATATTCGCGGCCATCGAGATCGAGCCGCCAATAGGGGCGTTGGACCTGATAACTCGGTTTGCCTTCAGAGGCCGAGACGCTGACCCAGTAATTCTGATAAGAATCAAACTGGGCGTAGATGAGTATG
>JAUWJC010000377.1 GCA_030607895.1 Pirellulales bacterium | reverse complement strand
GGGGTTTCGCTGCGCTCAACCACCGGGCGTTTTGCTTGATTGACAGCAACTGCGCTCAACCACCGGGCGTTTTATTTGATTGACAGCAACTGCGCTCAACCACCGGGCGTTCTTACTTGATTAAGAGCGACTTTCGTGAAGCGTTACAACGTATGTTTGTGCTGAGATGGAAAGCCAACAGCATAACTCCGAACGGCCATGCGTCGACCGCACGCAACGGGACCTGTTTGCATGGGGTCTCTTGGCCGGCGTGCTGCTGTGCGGTGTGCTGGCCGGACCGTTCTTTGCCGGCCGCGTCTACACGTGCGACGACCTGGGGGCGTTCCACCTTCCCTTGCGGGCGTTTTACGCGGAGCAGCTTGCACGTGGAGAACCGTTCGACTGGACACCCCAACTCTTCTCGGGCTTTTACGTGGCTGGAGAGGGTCAGGCCGGCATGTACCATCCGTTGCACAGGCTCCTCTACGGCCACTTGCCGCTTCAGGCGGCCATGGCCTGGGAACTGTTGGCCAGCTATCCGCTGATGCTCGCCGGAACGTACCTGTTCCTGCGGAGGCTGCTCGGCCGCCGCGACGCGGCCATGTTAGGCAGCCTGGCGTTTACGTTTTCGGGCTTCAACCTATTGCATTTCGTTCATCCAAACGCCGTGGCCATCGTGGCCCATATCCCCTGGCTGCTTTGGGCCATCGAAATCGTCGCGGCCGACTCTAATAGGTACAAGCGGATGGCGGCGGAAGCCGGCATTGCCCTGCTGACCGGCTCGCAACTTCTGCTTGGCTATCCACAGTACGTTTGGTTCTCGCTGTTGGCCGAGGCGGCGTTTGCCTGGTTCGTAACCACGGGAAGCAGGCGCGTGCAAAGCACGGACGGTTTTTGGCAGCGGCTGGCGATTGCGAAGGGCATTGGTCTGATGCTTGGTGGAATCCAGCTAATTCCCACCTTCGATACACTCCTGCATTCCGCCCGAGTGGGCACCGATGCCGCCTTCACCGGCTTGGGCTCGCTCCACCCGCTGAACCTGGTTCAACTGGTTGCCCCGTACTTGTTCGCCGATCGGGTTTTGTTTGAGAGCACGCACGAGTTCGGGCTGTACATCGGGGCGGTGCCCTTGATGCTGATCGTTTGGCTTCGGATGCGCCGCGATCACTTGGGTCCGCTCGGGCCGTTGGCCGTGGCGGCGTCGGTGTTCGCCCTGGTGGCCCTGTTCTTGTCGTTCGGAGAAGGCGCGTGGGTCTACCGGCTTCAGCGGATGCTGCCGTTGGTGGGTGGTTTTCGATGTCCTTGCCGCTACCTGGTACTGTTTCAGTTGGCCACCAGCGTGCTTGCGGCAATTGGCTTCGTGCTCTTGGTGCAACAATACTGGAACAGTCGCCGAAAACACCCGGTCCCAGGCGTATTCATCACGCTCCACGTGATGCGGGTTCGTCACGCGGAGCGTGACGAGTACAACTTCGCGCCGCTTTGGATCGGGGGCGGCCTGAGTCTTGTAGCGGCCGCAGGTGGATTGGCAATGCAAGGTCGATCGTGGACCGCCCCCGTGCCGCTGGTGCTGGCCGGGCCGTTGTTGATCGCGACGGCCGCGGTGTTGGTGATTCTGGCCGCACGCGGAGTGCGCCCGGCACTGGTCGGGCTGATGCTGTTTGCCGCGATTGACCTGGGAGTCTACGGACTCACCTACGCCGTCTACCCGAAAACCTATCCACTCGACTACTTCGTCACACATCTGGTCAAACCTCCAGCCGACAGTGTCGGTCGGGATAAATGGGCCGGCCGTGATGAACGGGCCGGCCGCGTGCTGGTCGACCTGAAGCGTTTCGACCAGACAGGTTCCCGGGCGGGCAACCAATTGATGCTTGCCGGCTGGTGCCGGGCGTTCGGCTACGCCGGCTTGGAGCCCGACAGCCGCCTCGATTACCGGCAGCTTTCCTCGCTGCGAGTTGCCGGGGTCCGCTGGGTCCGGCGCTGCGAGAGCACCAAGGGTATTGAAGGGCTCATCGAGCGAGATGACTGCTGGCTGGAAGTACCCGACCCGCTGCCTCGCGCGAGGCTGGTTACCCGTGCCGAAAAAGGGACCAGGTTTAATTTGCCGGAACGGCCCGGAGGGTGCTTCGCACAAATTAAACCTGGTCCCTTTTTCGGCTTCGAATCGACCGCGATTACCGAATATCCGCTTGCCCTGCCGCGGTCGGCACCGGGTACCGCACGGATCGTCTCGGACAGGCCCGGCCGGATGCTGATCGACGTCGACTGCCCCGCACCCCAATTGCTGGTGGTTGCCGAGCGGTTCCATGCCGGCTGGGAGGCCCGCGTGGACGGCGAGCCCAGGCCCGTGTTACGGGCAAACGGCGATTTCATGGGCTGCCTTGTCGAGCCGGGCGACCGGCGGGTTGAACTAAGATTCCGGCCGCGAAGTCTTCGCGACGGGCGTATCCTTTCCTACTGCGGGCTTGCGCTGCTTGCGGTTTGTGTTCTCGGCCGGTTTGCTTCGGTCAGATTTCCAGGCCGAAAAAGGGACCAGGTTTAATTTGCCGGAACGGCCCGGAGGGTGCTTCGCACAAATTAAACCTGGTCCCTTTTTCGGCTCAATTCGTCGAGGAAAAACCACATGAAAAACTCCGCCAAATCCAATCGGCCGCCCATCAACGATACGCTCCTAAGCGTCGTTCTGCCCGTGCTGAACGAGGCGGACGCCTTGCCGGAGCTCTTGGACCTTGTGATCAAGTCGTTGGACGAGTGCCGCGTCGAGTACGAGATCGTCTTCGTCGACGACGGCTCCTCCGACGACAGCCCGCAAGTCCTCGACCGGCTGGCCGAGAATAACCGCCGGGTGCGAGTGATTCATCTTTCGCGGAACTTCGGGCACCAGGCGGCGATCCAGGCCGGGTTGGTTCACACTCGGGGCGATGCGGTGGTGCTGATGGATTCCGACCTGCAAGACTCGCCCGAGGTTATCGGCCAATTCCTCGACGAGTGGCGGGCCGGCCATGACGTGGTCTACGCCATCCGCACCGAGCGGAAGGAGAACCGACTCAAGCGGTTCCTCTTCGCCGCATTTCATCGCTTGATGGCCACCATCGGTTCGGTCCGCATTCCGGCCGACGCGGGTGTTTTCGGGCTGGTCGATCGGCGGGTGGTCCGGGAGATTATCGCCATGGGCGAGAGCGACCGTTACTTCCCGGGACTGCGCGGCTGGGTCGGGTTCAAGCAGAAGGGGATCAAGGTTGAGCGGGAACCGCGGTACGACGGCCGGCCGCGGGTATCGATGTACGGGTTGTGCCGGTTGGCCAAGACGGCCGTCTTCTCGTTCTCGACCTTTCCGCTGGCCGTGTTTTACATGATCGGCTTTCTGGCCGCCGCCGTGTTTTTGGGATTGGGCGGCTACTCGCTCTTCTGCAGGCTGTTTACCGATCTGGCCATTCCCGGCTGGACTTCGCACATCCTGACCGGCAGTTTCTTCGGGGCACTGAACGCCCTGGGCATCTGCATTCTCGGCGAATACGTCGTCCGCATCTACGACCAGGTCCGCGGCCGCCCGCTCTACCTGATCGACCGGACGGTAAATGTCGACGAGAAAGAGAACAACACGCAAGACGACCTCGAAGCAGACAAGCCGTACACCGACCTGTTGGAGCAGGCCGTCCACTTGTTGGATGCCTGCACGATTCAAGAGGTTCCCACCGTGCCCGGCGAAAACGCCGACGACTTCTCCGAGCCGATATTCTTCCCGCTGGACGACGTTTAGCCGGGGAGATGCGAAGCCGCAAGCGGCTTGACTGGAAGCCGGGCTCGGCGTGCGGCTTTCCAGAGATCTCTGATCGAGGCGGGAAACCGTACGAGGCCCAGGCACAGTATTGGGCCGACAAGTGAACCCCAGTACTGGTTTATGTCCTGTCCGACCATGGAAAACGCCATGACGAACAGGCATACGGTCAGGCCGGCCCGTTGTCCCAGCGGAGTGTTCCAGCCGGCAAAGCCGAACATGGCCGCCACGAAATAGAGCGCCGTGATCCACTGTGGCAAAAGCAACAAGTAGGCGTTTACCTGCGTCGTGGCGATTACGAACGGTGCCCCGCCGAATTGGATCCAGCCGTGCGCGTGGGCCCGATCGGCCGACGTTACCAGTTCGCTCACGCGCATCCAATGCAGCCCGTAGCAGATGCAAAACAGGCCCAAGCCGACGACCCAGGCGGTCAGTTCGCCCCGGCGTTTGTTCCTCCAAGCCAGCCCCGCGGCAACCAGGCAGTAAGGCATGGCCAACTCTCGCCAGAAGATGGCCAGAAGTCCGGCCGCCACACCCAGCCGCGGCCGGTTCAGGCCGTAGGCACAGATCGACAGTGCAATCAACACGCCGGCCCAAAGCGTCGGCATCACGAACAGGTCGCCGAGAATCGAGAGCATCAACGGGCCGACCAGCAGCAACGTACACACCACCGCGCGGCCGATTCGATCGTTATCCTCCCGGGCGAGCACCTCGAAGGTCATCACCCCAACGGCCAAGGCCAGAAGGCCCAGCACGCCGCGGCCCAACTCGACGGCCGGCAGATGCCCCAACAGCCAGAACGGCAGCGGAAACCGCCAGTTGAAGCCGCTTTGGGTGGGGTATCCGCGGCCGCGCATCTCGTTGCCGGCCGCTTGGTAGTAGCCTTCCCCGGCGTGAATCCGATCGAGTTTCGCCCGATACAGGGCCACGTCGCCC
>JAUWJC010000498.1 GCA_030607895.1 Pirellulales bacterium | reverse complement strand
TCTTGGTTTGGTTCTGTTGTAACCGTGCCCGGCACTAAATAGCGTTTTTAGCCGGGGGGGTTGCCGGCGGTGATTTAACCAAGGGGGGGCAAGCCCGCCGGCTAAACGAAACTCGTCACAAAACAGTGTGTTTCACGATGTTTCACCCCCGTGAACAGTTGCGTTCTGTTGCTATCGCGGATCTCCAACGACCACGCCTATTAGATCATAATCTCGCGAGGCCACAATCTCACAGGGGACAATCCGGCCCGGCGACAAGTCCTCGCCCGTAACGTATACCACCGGGTCCACATCTGGTGCGTCGGCGTGGCTACGACCTACATAGGCGTTTTTTTCGCCCGGGATATCACGGTCGAGCAATACGTCCAGCCGCCGACCCACCTGGCTATTAGCCCAAGAAAAGGCGATCGGCTGTTGGACGGCAAGCAGCCGATCACGCCGCGATTTTTTGAGTCCCTCCGACAATTGACCGTCGAGTCGGGCCGACGGCGTGCCGGGCTCGCGGCGGTAGTCGAACACCCCCAATCGCTCGAATCGCCGCTGTTCGACAAACCGCACCAACTCCTCGAACTGCTGCTCGGTTTCGCCGGGAAATCCGGCCATCAGCGTGGTCCGAAGCACCAGGTTATCAATCCCTCGGCGGAGCCGATCGATTAGCCGCTCGGTTTCGGCCCGGTTCACACGGCGTCGCATCCGCCGGAGGACCGGATCACTGATATGTTGTATTGGCAGGTCGATGTATGCAAGGATTTTGCGGCCCGATGCCACCACCTCGATCAGTTCGTCGGTGATGTTGGTCGGGTAGAGGTACATCAGGCGAATCCACTCCAGACCGTCCACCCGATCGAGACGCTTTAGCAAGTCGGCCAATCGGGGCCGGCCGTACAGATCGATTCCGTAATAAGTGGTGTCTTGGGCAACGATAACCAACTCGCGCACTCCGTCGGCCGCCAGTTCCTCGGCCTCGGCCAGTACCTGTTCGATCGGTTTGCTGACATGCCGCCCCCTCAGCTTGGGAATCGAGCAGAAGGAACACAACCGGTTGCAACCCTCGGCAATCTTCAGGAAAGCCAAATGCGCGACGGTAATCCGCAGACGCTCCCGGTCGTCCATCGCCTTGACGGCAACGGGCGGAAAGACCATCCGCCGGTCGGTCGAGCCGCTTAGCACTCGGCCGGCCGCCGCAGCAATTTCGTCGCGGCCGAAAACGCCCAACAATTGGTCGATCTCCGGATACTTCTCCAGCAACTTCTCCTTGTCACGCTCGGCAAGGCAGCCGGTCACTATCAGGCCCCCGACGCGCCCTTGACGTTTCAGCCGGATCATTTCCTCGATTATCCCGCACGACTCTTGCCGGGCGACATCGATGAAGCCGCAGGTGTTTATCACCACGAAGTCGGCCCCATTCGGGGCGTCCACCATCCGGTAGTCACCCAACCGGAGGCGCCCCAGCATCCGCTCGCTATCGATCAGGTTCTTTGGGCAACCGAGCGAAATCAGGGCAAAAGTGCCGCCGGCGCAGTCTGGCGGATTGTCAAGCATTGAGAGTTGAGAGTCGAGGGTTGAAAGTTGAGGGTTGAAAGTTGAGGGTTGAGAGTTGAGGGTTGAGGGTTGAGGGTTGAGGGTTGAGAGTTGAGAGTTGACCGGGGGGTGTTGCGAAGCCGCAAACGGCCGCTTTCCACTTTGATCTTAGCCGATTCGGCGAAAAATCGTAGGTGGCTCGGTTCGGCCTCTTGCAATCGGGGCTCGATGTGTTATAGTATACAGAAGTTCACTTACGGAGTTTTGCGGGAGACCCGATCATGCTTGCGGAAATCACACGCGAGGAACTCACCGCCGTGTTGGAAGGCGTGGTGATGGACCTTCTGGCTGAAGGCCGTATTGAACGGCCGCCGGTCGACGCGGTCCGGCTTGCCGAATCGCTGGGAATGACCGTGGCGCTTGACGATTGCCAACAGGGCCGAGCCCGATTTGTCCGGCTGGGTGGCCACGGCGGCGGCCGGCAGCGCGACACCATTCTGCTGCGCCCCGACCCGCGCCCCGAGCGCCGGCAATGGGCCGTGGCGCACGAAATCGGCGAGAGCGTCGCATTCCGGGTGTTCGATGCCTTGGGGGTCGATCCACGGGAAGCACCCGACGCTGCCAGGGAGTCGGTGGCCAATCGGCTTGCCGGCCGGCTGCTTCTGCCGGGTGAGTGGTTTGCGGCCGATGCGTCGGGCTGCCGCTGGGACCTCTTCGAGTTGAAACGCCGCTACGCCACCGCCAGTCACGAACTGATCGCCCGGCGAATGCTCGAAATGCCCCCGCCGGTAATCGTCAGCATTTTCGACCAGGGGCATGTTTCCATGCGTCGCAGCAACGGGCCGGGCCGCGTTCCGCCCCTGTCGGCGGCCGAGATCGAGTGCCAAAAGACGGCCCACGATAGAAACCGGCCGCATCACACCTACGACGGTTTGCAAACCGTGCAAAGCTGGCCAGTCCACGAAGAGGGCTGGAAGCGTGAAATCATCCGCGCGGAGGTGGAAGAAGGGTTCTGATAAGAGTGGCACGTCCCTGAGCGCAGCGAAGGGCGTGTTTGGGGCACCTTACCACGCCCTTCGTTCCTCAGGGCGTGCCACCAATTGTACAGGCTGAAGCACATGGTCCAATTGCCAGAAGAGATCGTCCAAGAGGAGCGGCTTGGAGAGCACGGCCGCCGCGCCGGCCGCGATTGTCCGATCGTGGTCTTCGATCCGAGGGAAATCGCATAGGGCAACAACGGGTGCCGGCTTGATCCGGGCAACCAGACGCTCTAGTTGGTCGACTTCCACGCCATCGCAATCGGTGCCGTCGAAGATGGCCGCCGTGGCGCCTGCCAGGTGAACCGGTTCATCGGGCGTTAGCCACACGGTCGAGTGGCCTCGGCGGCGGCAGGCGGCCGAAAGCCAGTCGTGCATTTCATGCTGCCGAGTGCAGATGGCAACCAGGCCCTCTCGGGATTCCGAACAGTAGTTCTCGGAAGCCAGCAGACGCTCCTCGTCGGTAGCGGTTACCGGCAGGCCCCATCCGGAGAGCAGCCCGGCATGCAACCGGCTCGACTCCCGGGAGCATCGCGCCAGCCACTGGTGCCAGTAAACCCGGATTAACCCCGGTAAGGGCTTGCCGGTCCGCATTTCTCCTTCGCACCAACTGCCGAGCAATGCGAGAATCCGGGCCAGCGGGGCGAGGCATCGCAACTGCTCGATTGCCTTGGCTGGGAATTGTCCGGGAAAGGCCAGTGCCAGGACGATCAAGTCGGGCGTGATGCGGCCGGCGGTCAACTCCGCGGCGGCCGACTGCACGTCATCGGCCTGAGTTACTCGCCCCAACTCCTCCAGCGACGAACGGGCGTGGCGGAATTCAGCCCGGCTGGTATCGCCGATCAGCAGAACAGAGAAGTCGAACATCTTTGAAGGTTGAGAGTTGAAAGTTGAGGGTTGAGAGTTGAGGGTTGAGAGTT
>JAUWJC010000636.1 GCA_030607895.1 Pirellulales bacterium | reverse complement strand
GGTTCGACCACCGCATGGCGAGCCGTCGGTGCAAGTCGTTGTCGGCTACCGTGTTTGGGCAACCTGCCGTGTTCGGCGCACGGCTTGGCATCCCATTTGCGAAGTGCAGTATCCACGAGTTCTCCCCAAGGTTGTCATTACGGGAAGAACCGATCTAACCGATCCAAACCAACGAGAACAGAAACCATGAGCGCTACCGAGAAGCCGATCATCAGTCCGGGCAAGGTCGTGAAGATCCTATTGGACCATCCCAAGCGTTGGCTCGTGCCAGCCGCGGTAGTGGCAATACTGGCCGGTGTGTTTGCCGTGGTGCGTCCGGCCACCTGGGATGCCTCCCAAGCACTCATCGTTCGCAACGAGGCGGCCAACAACGAGGAAGGGCCCGGTCAGTTCACCCACGCCGATCAGATGAAAACCGTTCAGGAGACCATCGTGGAATTGGCCAAGAGCCGGGGCGTGCTCAGCGCCGCACTGGTCGAGGTTGGACCTCCCGCCCGATGCCGCAACGCGGCCGCCTGGCCTTCCGACCGAGACGTGGCCGACCTGCGCGACGCCGTCAAGCTGACCCCACCCGGCGGCGCGGAGTTCGGCACCACCGAGGTCTTTTATTTGACCGTGAAGAATCACGGCCGCTCGCGTGCGGTTTCTTTGGCTCGGGTTATCTGCGATCAACTGGAAGCCCGTTTCCAGCAACTCCGCGACACGAAGGCCCGGAGCTTGATCGACGAGTTGGCCAAGACCGTAAAGCTTACTCACGTGGACCTGGCCGACTCGACCGCCCAACTGAGCGCAATCGAGAAAGAAGTGGGCAGCGACCTGGCCGAGTTGCGCGTGCTGCACGACGCATCGTCGGGCGAGAGCGCGCTGCGCCGCACCGCCGCCGAAATCCGCAACGAACAGCGTCAAGCGATCTCCGCCTTCGAGACCAACAAGGAATTGCTGGCCGTACTCAAGAGTGCTCGGCAAGACCCGGACCGGTTGGTGGCTACCCCCAACCGGCTGCTCCAGTCGCAGCCCGCACTGCGACGGCTCAAGGACGGCCTGGTCGACGCACAACTACGGACCGCGCAACTCAAAGGCCGCATGTCCAACGAACATCCCCTGGTTCGGGCGGCCAAAGAGGCCGAACTCGAAATCGGCCGGCATCTGCATAACGAACTGGATACCGCCATACGTGGAAGCGAAATCGAGTTACGGCTCGGGGCCGATCGGTTAGCCATGCTCGATAAGCAACTGGCCGCCGTCAACAAGCGTCTCGATCGGCTGGCCGAACTTCGGGCCGTCTATTCCAACCAGGTGGCCGAAACCCAAAACCGCGGCGAATTGCTGAAACGGGCCGAGCAGAATCTGGCCGAAGCCCGGGCAAGCCAGGCAAGCGCCAAGGCCACCAGCCTCATCGCCCGAATCGGTACGCCGGAGGCCGGCGTCGATCCGCTGGGACCCAGCCGAAGTCTAATCGTGTTGATGGGAATTGCCGGCGGCCTGATCACCGGTTTGGGTGTGGTGTTGATGACGGTCGAAACCGCCGACCCGGCCACCGCGTCGCCTTCGTCCGGTCCTACTCGGCAGACCAACGGCAAGGTGGCCAAGCCGGTCTTCGCGCCGGCCAACAACCTGTCCTTCAAGCAGGCCCTTCTGAAAATCGCCCGAACCGAACCCGCCTGGAACTCGCACCAAACGGTTTTCTGCACTTCAGCCGCCAACAACGTCATGGCACGGTTTGCAGCACAGGAGATTGTAGGGGGGGGCGAGGTACGAGACCCACGTTCTTGTCAGTTCTTCCC
>JAUWJC010000545.1 GCA_030607895.1 Pirellulales bacterium | reverse complement strand
TAAATTCAAGGGTAGAACGGACGTTTGGAATCGCGCGAACTTTTCAGGCTATAACAACCTGCCAGGCCAAATGCCACAAAAACGCTGATTGAAAATCCTGTATGGTTCCGGCTCGTCCGGGTTAGGCTATTAGGGATTCAGGGGTTCAGGATTACGAAGCCGCAAGCGGTTCATCCCGCATCCCTAAACCCCTAAACGCCTAAACCCCTAAATTGTAGCGCACGTCGACTTCCAGTTTCTCCAGCACGATCGCGGTTTGTGGCTGATGTTGGGCCCGCCTGGCAACACGCAGGTCGACCTTGTTCTCGCCCAGGAGGCACTCGCCAGGCTTGACTGGGTACTCCAGCCGCACGAGCTTCTGGGCGGGGTTGATTTTGTAGTTGCCGCCGGATGCCGGCTGGGGCTTGGGGGAGAAAATCTGCGGGTCCTTCCACCGGGTGTCCCGAACGGCCAAGGAAAGCAAGCGGCCGTTGAGTCGTACCTCTAGCTCGTCTCCGTCCGACGCCCCGAAAAGCACCGTCCGCAGCACCACTTGCTTCACCTTGCCGGCAAGCTCTTTGAGATTGTCGCCGATGCGGATGTTGATCGTGGTGGCCGATGCCGCGGCGGAAAGCGTAGCCGGTAGCGGGGCAGTGTCGTTGTGGTTGAAGTAACCCTCGGCCCAAGGGTATCCACCCCGGCGCTCGACGACGAACGTCTTGTTCTTGAGCTGCAACGTCTCCGGACTGCCGACTTCATGATACGCCCGGCGTTGGGAGAGCGGTCCCGGCCGTTGGCTCATCTTTTCATAAACTTCAGGCGGGGCGTTGGACCAGTTGAACGTGGCCACGCTGTCGGCGCCTTGTTGCCACCAGTTGCCAAACACGCCGCGGAACACTTCAATCGGCGGATATCGGTAGCCGTCGGCGGTGTGGTGGTCGTCGAAACATGGTTGCAGCTTGATGTTCCGTCCCCCGGTAGCACGGCGAAAGGCCGCGATGTCGACGTCGATGGAACGTGAGCCAAGGGTAAAAATGTCGATGAGGTTCTGTTGCGCCCACTGTTGAACGTCGAACCCGTCCACACGGCACCCTTCAAGATTCCGTGGTACTCTGGCGGCCAACAGAAACGGCCGCCCACGCTTCTTTTCCACCTCGATCAACATCAGCCGCACCGACCGCATGAACCTGGTGACGTGGTGGCGGAGTTCCCACTGGCGGCCCGGGGGCAGGCAGGGGACATGCCGGGCGAAGTCGATCTGTATCCCGTCCAAATCGTATTTCTCGGCAAGCTGTTTCAACACACCAAGCGTGTACCGGCGTACTCCCGGCACGGCCAGGTTCCATAGACCGTGGGGCCACCAGGTCTTAATCACCCAGTCGGGATGCTTCTGCTTGAAAGGATGCGCCCCGCTCTTCCACGCCGCGCCGGAGCCTGTCGGGTTCAAGTCCACTTCACTGATGCGATGATTCCAAAACACCTCCAGATTGCGTTTCTTCGTCTCCTCGATGAGTCGTCCGGCCACGTCGATTCCCTGGTCGCACCATTTCCGCAGACCGGGATGCGCCGGCGGATTGGAGTACTCTCCGGGGCCCATGGGACCGATGTCCCACCAGAGACCGTCGATCTGGCTTCCCGGCTCGTCGGCGTAGCGAAAGCGAAAATCGATCCACTGCTCGAAATCCCCGCCGAGGTTGTTGTACGCATCATACTGGACACTGATGCGGCGGCGGCGGTCGACCGCTTCGTGATGCTCGTGAGAAAGTTCAACGGCGTGCTCCATGATTTCGGCGCCGGGCGCTCGGCCCGCGATGAGCATCCCGATCCCTGCCGACGTCGTTTTCAAGAAAGACCGGCGGGGCAACCTGGCTTGACGGAAACTCATGGGTGTGTCTCTCCAACGCGGGTTCCAACCCGTTTCCAGCTCCTGACGGCCGAACGCTATTGTTGCCCGGCGGCCAGTTCGGCAGCCACTTTGTCGAAGTACTTGACCGATTCGGCAATCTCCGGCAGGGAGTTCATCCAATTGTGCTCGTATTCGATGGAGAAGACGGCCTTCAGGCGCTGGCGGTACACTTCCGCCAGAATCCCTTTGACGTTCGCTTTGCCGGTTCCCCAGGGCACGTCGTGGGAGCCCTGACGGCCGAATTTGTTGAGGTCCTTGAAATGGAAGGAGATGATCCGGCCTTCCAGCCCCTTGACGGCCTCCAGGGGATTGATGCCGCTGCGCATCCAGTGGCCCGTGTCGGCGCAAGCGCCGATCCGCTTGGTGCGGTCTTTGCATACCTTCAGCACCGTCTCGTAGTTCCAGTAGCGCGACGGCGCCGGGTGGTTGTGGATGGCCATGTTGATCTTGTACTGGTCGCAGAGCTTCTCGATCACGTCGAAGGCGTCCGGGGCCGGTTCGGAGACAATAGTCTCAACGCCCATGTCCTTGGCGAACTCGAACGTCCTGCGGCATGTGTCCTCGTTGTTCGGCAGCCCACAAACACCGTAGTTAACCATCTTGACGCCGGCGTCGGCCAGCCGCTTTTTGACCTCCTTGCGAATTTCCGGTGACATCGACTCGTTAGTTTTGGCGTCGGGTTTCTCCTTGCTCAGTTTTTGGCCCGGGTAGGCCTCGATGTAGTGCAGGCCGAGCGAGGCGTTTTTCTCGACGGCCTCGCAGAAGGTGAAGCGATTGAAGCTGTATGCCTGGCAGCCAAGATGCCAGCCGAGTTTCTCGGCGTTCGGAGCACCGTCTGCCAACTTGGCGGCCGATGCATGGGAGTCAAGTAGCCCCGTCAATGCAACTGCGGCGGTCGCCGAGCCGGTTGCCATGAGGAAATTACGCCGATCAATAGTCTTTTTCATGGTGTTTGTCCTTAAATGAATGCGTTGGAAAGCTGGGTGGCCGGACTGCGGACCGTCGGGCCGGCTTGCCGCAAATTCGGACCTATTATATAGGTTCTTCCGTTCTTGGGTGCAAAACGCTAGAAACGCGGCGGTGTGCCACTGCTTGCCCGGAGAAAACAAGCCATTTGAGTTGGGCAGGCACTG
>JAUWJC010000295.1 GCA_030607895.1 Pirellulales bacterium | reverse complement strand
GGGGGGTGTTTTGGGGGGGGGGGGGGGGGGGGTTGGGGGGGGGGGGGGTTGTGGGCGCCGCCCCGCCGGTGGGGGGGGGGGGGCGGGCGGGTGATCCCCGGGGGGGGGGGGGGGGGGGGGGGGCCGGCTGGGCAAGCAGCCGCAGCCCGAACCGGCCGGAGTGGGCTGCCATGGGAGCCAACTCCGCCTCGGTCCGGACGCCCGACGAGGGATGTTGAAAATGGTGCCAGCCGGCCGACAGCATTGCGCCCAGGTCCTCGAAATCGCCACCTGCCAGGCGGTTCGCGCCCGGCTGCCTCGCGCCGATCCGGCCCATCATGTCGCCGTGCCAAGGCAGCGTCAAGAAGCAAACGGCCGCCGGACTGGCCACCGGCGAGCCGAGTGGACCGACCGCCGAGAGCCAACTCGACCGCTCGAGCATCCTTAGCGGCCGCATCGCCCGCCCGGCGTGCAACAGGGCCGTCCGATAGTCGCCGGTCGCCATGTAGCCGTCGCATTGCTGGAGGCTCTTCCGCGCCTCGGTCAAGCGGTCGGCCGATTGAAAGGTTTTGATTCCGCGAGCTTCCAGTCGCCCGATCACTTCCCCAACTATCTGCGATTTCCAATCGGCCAACTGTCGCTGCAACTGGGCCGCCCGCCGTGCAATCGCCGCCGAGCGTCGGGTCAAATTGCTGACGGCCAACGGGTCCTGGGTCAGAAGCACCATCGCGCTTAGCGAGAACTCTTCGAGTGTTACCCTCACACCGCCCGTTACCCGCTTGTGACGAAGCGGTTGCAATCCGCCGGGTGTGATTTCGTAGGCATCGTTCGATTCGGGCACGCCGGGCACGACGAAGGAAATCCGATTGCCTGCCGATTGGCCGGGAACGAACTGAGCGCCCGGACCGGACCAGACGGGCAACAGCAGCCGGGACCGATCGGTCCGCAACACGGCCCCGACCACTTCCGGCTCGCTTCCACCAACCGTGGCGACAAGACTCCCGGCGGCCAGCCACGGTTTGATCAATTCCAGTTCCAGGTTTAGCAGTTCGAGTGCCGCCGCCCGATTGCGACTGGCCGGATCGGTGGCATCCAATGAGACTCGCGACTCGAACAGCAGCCCCCGACTGCCGGCCGCCACGGCCGTAAAGACCATCAAGCGAATCTGTTCGCTGGTAACCGCCGGCGGCAGCGACAGTCCCCTGCCCGCAACGTTCCACTGCTCGTGCAAGCCGGCGGCGGCCTGCGTTTGCACCGTGCTCCAGATTGGCGTACCCGGCCTGGCCAGCCGCGGACGCTGGCCCACCCACGTGCCGTAGTCGCTCAACTCCAGGCTGCTACCCAAGGGCGATCGGCCAATCATTAGCAGATCGACGTATCGGCTGAAGCCACGTAGATTCGACTCCGGACGACAGATGAGCGGCCGTCCGCGGTGCCCGTCGGCCGACCGGACCTGCCGGGCCCACTGCCGCGTCAGCGGAAGCTGACGATCGCAAAGGCCCCAACCGAGATCCCAGGCCAAGACGGGATCGTACTGCGAACCGATTGTCGGCGAAGAGCCGAAAAAGGGACCAGGTTTAATTTGTGCGAAGCACGCTGCGGGCCGTTGGGGCAAATTAAACCTGGTCCCTTTTTCGGCCCCCTCCTGGGGTGGATGCGGCGGCGGACAGATTATCCAGAGCCCTAGCTGCCGGGCTTCCGCCAGCATGTTACTTGTGGCGGGTTGCCCGAGCCAAACCGTGTTGAAGCCCAACTGCTTCAGCCGCGAGAACGATTCACCCCGATACTGAATTGCGCGGGGAAACATGGCCCGACCATCGACCAGCAATACCGAACCAACCAGCTTGACCCGACCGCCTTTCGAACCATCGGGCTGGCCCGTCCCGGTTGCCGGGGGAAGCCGGCTCGGCGTTTGCGGCGTGTTGGTCGCAACCGGTCCTTGGCCGGGGGCCGCCCCTTGACCCGAGGCCGATTGACCGGCCGCCAGGGCGACAAACCCGCCAATGTCCAGATCGTCGATCCAAGCGTTCGTCACGCCCGACCCGCCGTATACATTCAACAGAATACGCTCGATATAGGCCTCCCGCGCGTCGACGGCCGGCCCCAACTCCATCCGCAAGATACGGACCTGGCGGTCGAGAAGCTGCGGGATGTTGTCAATGCGTAACTGCTGCCAGGAACCGACCCTGGTGTAGCTTGTGCCGCGAATCAGCGTGGAGACAGGCCGACCGGTACGCGGGTCTTCCGTTCGTGGCAGTGCCACCCGGGCAAGAATCCGCAGCCCCGGCCGGTCCGCCTTGACCCATACGGAAGGCGCCAACTCCTGAATAACTCGTGGGTAGCCCACGTCGTGCCCGAGGTAGACATGCGTGCCCTCGCCGCCGGAGAGCTTCAGCCGTTCGCAGCCATCGCCCGTGTGTGCCTCACCCTGAATACGCCTGTGCAAATCGATCCGGTATTGGGCGTTTCCGCCTGCGTCGCGCCAGCTAATCCGTGGTCCTTCAAACCCTTCGTACCACGCGGTTTGCCCGTGCGCAACGCTCCCCCCAATCACTGCCGCGGCCAGCATGGCGGAAGAAATTGAAATAGCCAACTCCACATTGGGCTTAGGGGTTTAGCTGACAAGCATTTCGGAGCCGGGCCGACACGGCCCGGCTCCAAAACTCCTGTATGGTTCCGACGCGCGGCGCTGGTCGGCGAGGCCAACATTGCGAAGCCGCAAGCGGCCCAATCCGCTTTCATCGATGTGGCACGAAGGCAACGTGGCGATTCTCAGGGCAACTTCGACGTAAGACGTGCTTGTATCAGGATTTGCGAACGGCATCCAGATCAAACGTGGTGTTTTGACAGCAACGGCTGGTGGGGGCGTGCCGGGCGAGAAGAGCGCAAATGCTTTGTGCGGCGTGAGTTACTGCAATTCGAGCCGGATCGGACAAGTTCTGGCACACAGCCTGCTTTAGTCCCCGAGTGTTCGACACCTAAGAGGAGACCCCAATGAACCAACCTACCAGATACATCAAGCCCAAGATCGACGAAATCCCCAAGGAAATCCTCGATCTGGCCACCGCCGTCAACAAGCTCCCGCCCGAAGTCCGGGAACAAGTGGACCCGATCATGGCTCAAGTCGTCGAAAGCACCAAACGCCGCCGCCGCATCCTGACGCTCGTGCAAGACGCCCTGAGCCAATTGCGGCTGGACATGAAATACCTGATGTTCGATCTGGAGGCAACTCGGCGGGAGCGAGACGACTATCGCCGCCAGGTGGAAGAAGGCACCTAACGCGGCCAAAAAGTGTTCAGGATTCAGGGTTCAGGATTTGCGGGCAAACGTCGAACTTCAAGTCCTGAACCCTGAACCCTGAACCCTGAACCCTCTCCTCATTACTGCCTTGCCACGGAGAACACTCCGGCCTCAAGTGCCCAGAGACTGGAGTGTTTTTGTGTCCGAATCCATTGCAGAACGTCTAAACCTCGAATAGGATCATATTGAGGGTGTAAGGGCCTGTTTCCCCCACTGTATTATTATAATGCACCAGCCAAACGAGGAGAGGTAAACCCGTATGGTGCGGCCTACCGCTGAAAAGGTGGCTCAGCGCGCGTTCGACATCGGCTTGCTCGACGAGCGGCAGCTACAGCAAGTCTGGGCAGAGTTCGGCAGCCGTAGCGTCAGCGTGGACGATTTTCTCCAAAAACTCGTCCGCCGCGAGTTGATGACCAATTATCAGGTCGAACGCCTGGTAAAAGGGGACCGGTCCGGCTTCTTCTTCGGCGACTACAAGGTCCTCTACCTGGTCGGGACGGGCACGTTTGCGCGAGTCTACCGGGCAGTGCATCGGGAAACCGGCCAGATAGTGGCCGTGAAGGTGCTCCGCAAACGTTACAGCGACAACCCCAATCAGTACGGGCAGTTCCTCCGCGAGGGCGAATTGGGCTGTGCGCTGCGGCACCCCAATATCGTACCCATCTACGAAGTCGTCTCTCGGAAAAACGTCCATTTCCTGGTAATGGAGTTCGTCGAAGGCCAGAACCTGCGGGAATTCGTCAAAGTCCGCAAGAAAATCGAACCGGCCGTGGCCGTCCAACTCATGCTGGACATTACCAGCGGACTCCTTTACGCATTCGAGAACGGCCTGACCCACCGCGATTTGAAAATGAGCAACGTGCTGATCTCCAGCCGCGGAGAGGCCAAGCTCGTCGACTTCGGTCTGGCCACCTTGGACGAAGGCCTCTCGGACGATGCCTTGGCCGAGCTGTCCAACGCCCGCACTATCGACTACGCCGCCCTGGAACGGGCAACCGGTGTGCGAAAAGACGACGCGCGAAGCGATATCTATTTTCTCGGCTGCATGTTCTACCACATGCTCGCCGGTCAAGCGCCTTTGGGAGAGACGCGAGATCGAGTGCAGCGACTTGACAGATCGCGGTTTCTCAACGTGACGCCCATCCAACGGGCGGACCCGACCGTACCAAATTCGGTAACGCTGGTGGTCAACAAGGCAATGGTGCTCGACCCGAGCCGCCGGTATCAGACTCCCGCCGCCATGCTCGTCGACCTGCGCATTGCCGCCAAACGGCTGTCTGAAGAGAAAGACTCCGTCGCGTCGGACAACTCGCGGCAGGCAAAGAGCGAACCGGCCCCCGTCTACATCGATCCGGCAGACCAGCAATCGGTAATGGTAATCGAGTCTAACGGGCGGATGCAGGATGTTTTCCGCGATGGATTCAAGCGGGCAGGTTACCGCGTGTTGTTGACGAGCGATCCGGAGCGGGCGATGATGCGATTCCGACAGGATCCCTTCACGGCCGACTGCGTGCTCTTCAATGCCCAGGAACTCGGCAAACCGGCTTTGGAGATGTTCAATGAGTTCGCCGCCAGCAACAAGACCAAGCTTGTGCCGGCCATCCTGCTTCTGGACGCGGACCAACACGATTGGCGACGGAAGGCACTCACAGCGGACCACCGCGTCGTGCTCCCCATGCCCATCACCATGAAGCAACTCCGCGCGACGCTGGCCAAGCTGATTCCCTCGAAGACGGGCTGAAGCCGAAAAAGGGACCAGGTTTAATTTGCCGGAACGGCCCGGAGGGTGCTTCGCACAAATTAAACCTGGTCCCTTTTTCGGCTGAAAACGGGCTGATCGGCCGGAGCGGCTTCTGGCCGTTGACCGGGCCGACCGCGGCACTATAATCTATGGGTTCGCCCAATCCAATAAGGAGACCATCCTGATGGCTAATGTCACGGAACTGTCCGACAGCAACTTCCAATCCGAGGTCCTCGAATCGGCCGAGCCCGTGCTGATCGACTTCTGGGCACCCTGGTGCGGTCCCTGCCGGCTGATCGCCCCGCTGATCGAGGAGTTGGCTGCCGAAAACGCCGGCTCGATCAAGATGGCCAAGATGAACATCGACGATAGCCCCAACACGGCCACCACATACGGTGTCAGCGCCATTCCAACCCTGATGATTTTCAAGGCCGGCGAGGTTGTCAAACAATTCGTCGGCGTGCAACCCAAGAACCGACTGCAACAGGCCATCGACGAAGCCAAGGGGTAGTGACCAGATCAGAGTGGTCAGTGGTCAGTGGTCAATTGCGGTCGGGCAGGTCGCTTGCGGCTTCGCAACTCGGCCGAAAAACGGCCCAGGTTTAATTTTGCGGCACGGCCCCGAGGGTGGTTCGCCCAAATTTAAACAGGTGCCGTTTTAGG
>JAUWJC010000207.1 GCA_030607895.1 Pirellulales bacterium | reverse complement strand
TCGCGGGATGGTTGAGGAATTGCCGATCCAGTGGCACTACTACCTGGTCGCCGACAAGGAAGGGCACCAGATGGCGTTTGCCTTCACCGTGGAGGCGAAACTCCTGGACCGCTTTGGCGAGGCCGACAATAAGCTGGTCGACACGCTGCGTTTCGTCCAGTCGAAAGCCGACGACCAGCAGTAAAGAACCGCGCGGAAGTAACTTGTACGATTTTGAGGGTTATAAAGCCGCGACCGGTGGTCGCGATTCTTGGCGCAACCACCGATCGCGGCTTAATGACCGGCGAGTTCTCGCGGCACAAAAAAGGCCGTCGGCTTTCTTCGTGGAAAGCTGACGGCCGTATACTCAAACCTCTCGCCATTGCGACCGGATGCGTCGCTGCGAGACGGGCGGGGGTCTGGCGTGCACGGCACCAGCCGCTAAGGGCCCCGGCCCACGCTAAAGGGTTGGCACCTCCGTCGGAATTATTAGCGAGAGGCTTGGTTTCGACGCGATACGCTTCGTTCTCAACGAGTATCGGCAGTTCTCACCCACCGCCTACGGCCGAATCGGCCAGCTTTTGCAAATATCCGGACGATCACATCGAGTTGTAAAGCCGCGACCAGTGGTCGCGGTTCACCAAATGAACCGACAACTTGAACAACCGCGACCACTGGTCGCGGCTTTACATGTGGCAGCTACTTCTTTTCCACTACCCAGATGTTGCCGTATTGCACCTGGCAGCCGTGGCCTTGTAGGTGGATGGGGCGCGGTCCGGGGCCTTCGCCCTGCCGGCCGTAGCCCGCCCGGTCGTACTGCACGTCCTTATGGATTACCTGGCCGTTGTGGCGGATGGTTATCCGGGTGGGCGCGACCCGCTTGCCCTGGGCGTCGAACTTGGGGGCGGTTAAGTCGATATCGTACGTCTGCCAGACCAAGGGCGGCAGGCACATGTTCACGTCCGGATCCTTCTTGATGTACAGCCCGCCGCACTCGTTGTTCCGCCCTTCCAGGCCGAACGAGTCGAGCACTTGCACCTCGTAGCAATCGTACAGATAGACGCCGCTGTTAGAACGCGCTTGTCCTCGGGCCTTGGGTATCCACGACAGGCGGAACTCGCTGTGCAGCGTGCAGTCGCCGAACTTCGCCTTCGAGGTGGTGCCGGCCACTAGGGTTTTCATCTCGGTGAGCTTTCCGTGCTCGAAGTTGTCGGCCGTGGTGCCGTCGAACAGCACGACGGCTCCCTCGGGCGGTTTGGCTCCCAGCGTGGGGCTCGTGCGCTCGGTCCGCTTCAACTCCATCTTCTTGCTGCCGTCGGGGGTGGCGACGGTCATCTTCCCGCCGGCGATCTTGCCCGCCAGATTGCTGCCCTCCAACACGGTTACGTCGCCGTCGCGCTTGCCGGTCATTGGTAGCCGGTTGTCACCCCGTTTCCAGCCGTCGCCGGGCAGGCCTCCCTTGAGAAGTTGCAGATCGAATTTCCCATCACCCCGGGCGATCACCTGGGCGGCCACCTTCTGCTGGCTGCCGTCGGTCCAGGCGCCCGCTCCGACGTATTCACCCTGCACGGCGAAATCCGGATCGGCCCGAGCTTCGGCCGGATCGATCACTTCTTTGTATTTGGCCGAGGCCGTGCAGGCCAGACCACACACCAAGGCTGTTGTCAACAAGACAAAATGCACCGTTCGCGTCATGGCAAGTCCTCCGAGTCAGCGGTTTCATCAGATGTCGCCCAACGTCAGGCGATACACGTAACACACACATAGTCTCGCAGACCCGGGCCCGGTTGTCAACATGCCCGACAACCCGTCTGGTTGCAAAGTTACTTCGACCTGGCCGGATGGTAGTGTACCGAAACGTGGCGAAGGTACTCGATTTCGTTCCAGAGCGCGTCTTCCACCCGGCTTGCGATCCGGTCGCCTTCGGCCACGCTCAGCGTGCCGTCGACGCCGATGGTCAGGTCGACCAGCAGGTACAGACCGATGCGATGCACGCGGATTTCCTCGACGTCCTCGACACCCTCGACCGTTTCGAGCAGCCGGCGGATTTGCGAAGTCAGCGCACCGCCCGGGAATATGTTCATCAAATCGGCCGACGAGTCGCGAAGGATGTCGATGCCCGTGTAGAGAATGAACACCGCCACCCCCGCGGCGGCCAGCGGATCGAGCCAGGCGTATCCGGCCCGGCCCAGGAAGATGCCCGCGGCGGCCGTGGTGATCGAGAAGATGTCATTTCGGTGGTCGCGTGCCAGTGCCCAAACGGCCATACTTTCCGTTTCCCGAGCGATCCGCTGCGTGAAGACGGCCAGCCATATCTTGACGATCACGGTCACCAAGGCCACCCAGAGCGCAACGGCATGGGCGCCCTCGAACTGTTCCTGGCCGATAGCCAGCTCGTAAACGTGATTCACCGCGTTCCAGAAGATTGCCACGGCCGTGGTAATCACAAACGCGCCAATCACCAGCGCGGCGATGCTCTCAAGCTGGTGGTGTCCGAAGGGGTGCTCGCGGTCGGGTGGCTTGCCGGCCAGACGCATGAAAATCCGAACGATCACCAGGTACACCACGTCCGAGGTCGAGTTGATGCCGTCGGCCAATAGTGCCGGGCTGCGACCCACGATGCCGACGGCCGTCTTCGCTCCCGCCAGTAGGATGTTGACCGTCAGGCCCAAATTGACGGCAAGCAGATTCCTGCGGTCTCGTGTTTGCTGGGGCATTGGCCGGCCGGGTATGGCTGTATCGGAAGTTGCCGTTCACAATGAAAGGTACACGCGCCGCACGTATCGGGCAAGTGGAAAACGGGTGCCGGCACGGGGCACTTCCCGCCGAGTTGCTTGTTGGGTATCATAGACCTGTCCCCTTCCGTAGCAGACGGTAATTTGGAGGAAACCACCATGCAGCGAACGGTTCTATTTGCCTTGGCCGCGGCACTAATTGGCATGATCTTGGCGGCCGGCGGTTGCGGTCAACGTCAACAGGCCGGAAAAGCTCAGCCGGCCGAGGAAATCGAGGTGCTCTGCGGCGGCTCGTTCCGCTATCCGTTGGAAAAGCTGGCAAAGCTCTTTGAGGAAGAGACCGGCCGCCGGGTCGCCCTGGTGTTCGGCCAGTGCGAGGACCATCTGCCGAAGGTCAAGATGCACACCGTGGGCGATGTGTTCGTTGCACACGATCCGTTCATTAAGTACACTGAGGATGCCGGCGCAATGCTCCGTTGCGTACAGGTCGGTTACGTCGCACCGGTGCTGGTGGTCAAGAAGGGCAACACGAAGAAGATCGAGCGTTTTGAAGATCTCGCCCGGCCCGGGCTTCGCGTGGTGTTGTCGAATCCCGACTTTACCACCTGCGGCGAGATGGTGTTTGCGTTGTTGGAGAAGAAGCAAATCAAGGAGGCGGTACTGGCCAACGTCGGCAACGCGCTGGTCCGTACGCACGCACAGGAAGCCGCCCAGATCAAGCTCGGCCACCGCGACGCGGGAGTTATGTGGAACGGTATCGCCCATAACTGGCTCGACTCGCTGGAGATCATCCCCGGTCCTTACGAGTACGACCGGGAGGTCCGCGTGGGCGTGATAGGGCTTTCCTATTCCAAGAAAAAGGACCTGGTCGAGGAGTTCCTCAAGTTCATCGAGGAACACGGAAAAAAAGTGTTCACCGAGTTCGGGTATGTGAAATGACGGGAACCGCTCGGGGACTGCCGACTGAAAAGCCGCGACCAGTGGTTGCGGTGTCTCGGGTTGTTGGTTGCCTGTTTCAGTGTGACGCGACCACTGGTCGCGGCTTTACAGTCGGCCTCCTGCTCGCGGTCGCGACGTGCCTATCGTTGCTCGGCTGCAATGCCGACTCGCCGCAGCCGACCAGGCTGCTGCTCTACTGCGGGGCGGGAATTCGACCGGCGGCGGCCGATCTGGCCGAACAGTTCGGCCGAGAACACGGAGTCAGCATCGAGTGCGACTACGCCGGAAGCGAGGTGCTGATAAGCCGTATCAAGCTCACCGGGCAGGGTGACCTCTACATGCCGGGCGACGTGTATTACGTCGACCAGGCCGAAAAAGAAGGCCTCGTCGCCTCGAAGACAACCGCCTGTTACTTCGTGCCCGTCATATTGGTCCAAAAAGGAAACCCCAAAAACATCCACTCGCTGGACGACTTGCTCCGGCCGGGAATCAAGGTCGGGCTGGGCGACCCCAAGGCTTGTGCCATCGGACGTAAAGCGTCGAAGATATTCAAGAAAAACGGTATCTCCGAAAAGGACATCAACCGCAACGTGGCGTACCGCTCGCTCACGGTCAACGAGCTGGGTAACCACGTGAAGTTGGGAATGCTCGACGCGGTGATCGTTTGGGATGCCGTGGCGGCCTACTTCGCCGACGAGGCCGACACGGTGGCCATTCCCACCGAGAAGAACGTGATTTCCACCGTGGCCGTCGGTGTGTTAAACTGTTCGGCACATCGGGAACAGGCAGAAGAGTTTGCTGGTTTTGTTGCCTCCCCGGAAGGAAAGGCGATTTTCCAAAAACACCACTTCGCCACAAAACGGCCGGAGTAGCGTTCCGGCGGAACTCGTTTTGGTCTAACACTGGGACTATTGCCAAATGAACATGTACAAACGATACACTCTGAACATCTCCGTGGTTTTGTGGTGTTTCTCGCTGGTGGTGCTTTTGGCTATGTTGATTGCTCCCATGGCATCCTCCCACGCGGGCGAACCACGGAAGCAAACCAAAGAAAACGAGGTGGTGCTGGGCAACGAGCCGGGTAACACAAGAATGCAGAATGCCGACCTTGGCATCATCTTGTGGGGGCCAAGCGACCGGCCGACTCTCAGCGTGGGAAAATCGGATGTGTGGGACCGGCGGCTGATTGGAAACGTGCCGGTAACTGTTCAACACATCAGGGATATCCTGAACCCTCCCGAGGATGATCCAAAAGCGCGGCTCAGAGCCTTGGCTGTTTACGGGTGCAAGAACTGGGGCGAGTTGCGGCAGAAGGCAAGACAGGCCTACAACCGCCACGACTTCCCCTGCCCCAAGCCGGTTGGGCAACTCATCCTGGGCTTGCCTTTCATGCACGAAGGCAACGGTGGCAAGTTGAACTTGAGAAAAGGTGAGGATGAGACCTACTCGCTTCAGGCCCAGAACGGGAACAAGGAGTTGACCTTAAAGGTATACGTTCATGCCGTGCGGAACCTGATTATCCTGGACGGCGAAGCCAAAGGTCTCGATAAAGGAGATCTCTGGGTCCGCGTCTACCGCCATTGGGACACGATAACGCCCGGAGGAAAGATGCACCCCACGGCGGGTGACTATTACTCACTACGGGATTTCGAGCGGATGGCTCCTCCGGCGAGTTTCCACGAAAAGGAGTCCTTCGGCATTTGCCAGGACTTCCCCGCGGAAATGACGTTTCCCGATGGGTTTCGATGTGTGTTCTCCGCCACGATCCAGGGAGCGACCGTCGAATACCGACTCGACGACAACAAGCTGGACCTTGGAACGCCGATGATTGCCGAGAAAGAAGGTCGCATCAGCCACATGATTACGAAGCGTTTCACGCCGATCAACAAAGCACCAGGCGCGGCAGCTACCGCCTATCTTGGCCCTCTCCAGGGAACGTTCCGCATCATTGCCACGGTTGTCACCACCCAGGACGACTCTGATCCCAAGGTTGCGGCAGTGCATGCGCTCACCGCGGCGCGGGCCGTGGAGGCCCCGGCACTTCTCAAACAACACGCTGATCGGCTCGACGATTTCCGCACGGGAAAGATTGGCACTCGCTACAAGCCGAGGCCGCCCGGGTATTACGGCGACATCGGTTTGAGTGTAGTCTCATCGACCAAGTTCTGCTTTCAGGATTCGTCGCCTTGGCACGGCGATTTTCATTTCAACAACGGGCCGCAGAGTATTCCCGTCCCGCGAAAAAACTACGCTTCGCAGGAGCCCTGGTTCCATCTGATCGAAACAATACTCCCCATCGCCAAGAGGCAGGCGCGCGACATCTATGGATGCTCCGGCGCGGCCTATTCAATATGTCATTTCCCCTTGAAGGCGAAGACGTTCTACCGGTGCATCCCCTGGGATGATTCCTTGGAAATGTCCGGAGGAATCATGAGGAATGTCTGGAAGCGATTTCTCTACACCTGGGACATCGACTACTTGAGGAAAAGGGGATATCCCCTGATGCGGGAAGTGGCGCGGTTCTACGCTGATTATGTGACAAAGGGAGAGGACGGACTCTACCACGTAATTCCAACGGTCTCCTCCGAGCACTGGAGATATACGGCCAACTTCAAGCGCAACAAGGACTCCAACGCTGCCCTCTCAATGGTCAAGTATCACCTGCGCGCGAGCAGCAGAGCGGCAGCCCTCCTGGGACTGGACGAGAAAGAGAGATCGAGATGGGTAGAAATCGCCGATCACATGGCGCCCTATCCTCTTTACGAGACGCCTGAAGGGCCGATCTTCGTCGACGTGGCCGGCGCACCGCCGATCGTCTATAACATCGCGGCTAACCTGGCAAACGTATGGCTGGGAAACGACGTTGGGCTGGACTCGTCTCCAAAAACGCTTGAGATTGCCAGACGCACCTATGAGCGCATCAAAACCAACAAGCCTCATGGAGACGGCTACAAGAGACAAATCGCTCCAAGACTGGGAATCTACTATGCAAAAAGGGGCATCAGTCGCGAAAACCTGCTCCAGTCCCATACCGGAGTGATACGAGTGTTCCCCGCCGTGCCGGAAAAGGGACATCAAGAGTTCAAGAACTACCTGGCCGAGGGAGCTTTTGAGGGGTCGGCGCAAAGGACAGACGGGCAAGTGGCGGGATTCACGGTGCATTCCATGGCAGGCCAGGATTGCCTTCTGGCCAATCCCTGGAAAGGAACGAGAGCCAAAGTAATAGATGCGAGCGTGGGCAAGGAGGTGAAGACGAAGGAGTGGCAGAAATACGGCAATGACTATCTCTCTTTCAGAACAACTCCCGGGAGGACTTATCGGATAGAAGCGGAAGATGGAAGATAGTTTTCTTCCCTGCGCCGGGAGAGCCAGAGGGGGGGTATTGCCCGCCCTGCCTAGTTCGGCGGTTGACACCCGCCGGGGGCCCGGTCTATAGTCGGTGACTTAGCGCGGCCCGCGGTCGTAACTAGGTTGTTTAGCCCCCCTGGCCCCCGCGGGGGCGCCGCCCCCGGGGGCCCGGGGGGGCACGCGGGGGGTACCCCCCCCCCGCCGCCCCCCCCCCCGGGGGG
>JAUWJC010000560.1 GCA_030607895.1 Pirellulales bacterium | reverse complement strand
TGGTGTGCTAGCAATGGTTGCTGGTACAGTGGGCCACATGAGCGGTCCAGAAAACCGAAATCCTCGCCCGTGCCGAGTATATCAAACAGGTATCGCTAGCGAACAGCCGGGATTCTGCCACTAATGTTTACGAAAGCCAATACCAAAAACACCCTTTTTTGCAGCGTCTCAGGGCCCGGCGGGAATTGCTGCCATACGCCCGAAAAACCCGGAGAAAACAGCCTTTCGGCCATTTTCGATGTTGAATCAACCCACAAATTCTGGCGAGGAGGCTAAAAACGGAAGAGCCATATAATCAAAGGAAGTCTCGGGTGTTCCCCGACAATCAATGGCTTGGAAAACCCTTTTTCCCACTAAGGAGAATCACCATGCTGGCCCACACTCGATCACTGCTGAGAGGCGTAGTAACTGTTTCGACACTGACCGCCGTACTGACCATCTGGGCCGCCGGCGCCCGGGCGGCCCACGTTTACTGGAACGTCGCCGGCCCGGACGATTGGAACGTCGGCGCCAATTGGGATCTGGGCTATGTGCCGGGCGCTACCGATCCGCTGGACAGGACCTACGTCGGGAACGGAGGAGAAGCGTACATCGACTCAGATGTTTACGATATCGACTTCCTCTACGTGCAGAATTCCAGTAGTCTCGAGATGTACAGCGGCGCCGACTTGTCCGTTACCACCAATGGCCACATCACCAGCACGAGCCAGTTGACGATCAAAGACGGGGCAAGCCTGCTGGTGTCGGGTCAGTTTCGCGTCGGGGACAATAGCCTCGGCACGCTCTACCTTCAGGGCGGCACGCTCGACGCAGGTTACACGATGGTCGGAGCACGGACAAACGGGCAAATCATCCAAACCGGCGGGACCGCAAAATATGATACCAGTTATGGGCGGTACATCGGCTGGAAGTATGGCCTAGGCGTCGGGACGTACGAGATCAGCGGTGGGGTGTTTGATGCCGATCGGGCCGTTGGAACTGCCGGGATATGCGTTTCCTACCATGCCGGCGACGGGACGTTCAGGGTAGTCGGCTCCGAGGCAACCATCACCGTAGATAAGTACGACTGTTCAGGCATTTCGTATGGCGGGAATACGGGCAGTGTACTGCTGGAGGCCGTGGTCGACAACGGCGGTATATCGACCATCACCGTCAACGGCACGGCCGACCTCCGCGGTGACTTCGACGTGGAGTTGCACGGCGGCGTAGCAATGACCACCGGCACGACGTTCGACGTGCTCACCGCTACCAGCCTGCTCAACAACGGCCTCACCCCCGCGACCGAACCGCTCTGGGAGGTCAACGTCGACACGGTCCTAGACAAACTGTGGATCCAGATGGACGGCTCCGGCCAGAGCCTCAACGCCCCGTACGACTACTCGTTCAACGAGGTCGAGATCAACGGCGGCGACGGCTACGCGGCCGACTTTGTGACCATCAACAACATCGACACGGACAAGTCTCTGTGGGTGTTGTTGGACGTGGAGCACAGCAGCACCGGCTTGGACCTGACGTCAGGGGAACTGTCGGGTGTGGCCGCCGAGATCGCCGCCGGCGGGCATAACGTCTGGACGTTGGACGGTCAAACAATCCTGCCGGGCTACGACCTGGCGATCAGCTTCGACCCCACGGCCGGCACCTCCTACTTCGCCTGGGACGCCGCCGACTTCACCACGGTGGACGACCTGGTGGTGACCCGCATGGCCGCAGGCATAGTACCCGAGCCCAGCACACTGGTGCTGTTGGCCCTGGGCCTGGCCGGACTCTTCTTACGGCGCTGGCGCCGTCGGTGAACGATTGGGAAAGCCGCACGTTTCTTACCGCGGGCGCGACCTCCGGTCGCGGCTTTGTAAATGGCAGTGCAAACGAAACACCAAACCAGTGCTCGGTTTACCGGAGTTCCGGGGACAGTATACTTAATTATTTCATCCGGGTTTTTTCGGGACGGCTTCGTTGGCGGTCACCCCGCGGCAACGGTCCTCGCGGCAGATCGGCTGGGACTATCGCATCGTCGAGAACCCCGGCCCCGGCGAGTTCCGCTACATCCGCTTCGCTTGGAAGACGCGCGGTGGTCGGGGGGTGCTGGTAGAGTTGGCCGACAACGGGTCCTGGCCCCGCGCCGACGACTTCCGCCGCCGCTACTATAGCGGCAACAACACTACCGGCTGGGAAGCCTTGGAAATCTCGTCGCAGGCACCCACCGAGTGGATCGTCGTGACCCGTGATTTATGGAAAGATTTCGGCCAGTTCACCCTGACCGGCATCGCCCCGACGGCCATGGGCGGCACGGCGCTTTTCGACCGGATCGAGCTGCTTCGATCGCTGGATAGCGTGGGAAAAAGGTGACATCCACCTTTTGTGCGAACCACCCGATGGGCCTTTCAGGCAAGGGTATTCCGGGGACTCGCCCTGACGAATTGACTTGGGGGCTTACGCAACTCACGGTGTCGGTTGGCGGTTGGACGGGTTTGGGGGCAGGAGAGGATCGCGGCGCACCTTCGGCTCAACCACGGGCCACGACGCCCGTTCCGGGCTCTCGACCAGCCCCATCTTTTCCACCGGGATGGGCTTGAAGCCCAGTTTCAGTGCCGGCGAATCGGGCCGCAGTCTGTAATCGTCGTTGGCCGGGTCCACGAATTTGGGGTCTGCCACGACGGAGCCGGCGTCCTGTCCCTTGTCGAGCCACTGGTTCCAAGCCAACTCCTCTAGTTCCCTCTTGCCGTGCATGTGCAGTGTTATCGAAAGCGGCATACCCTGGTGGAAGATCAGGTTCTGTCGGCAGGTGGCCACCTGGTCGAGCCATCCCCTGCCGCAATAAAGGCAAGACTC
>JAUWJC010000460.1 GCA_030607895.1 Pirellulales bacterium | reverse complement strand
GATTATCTCGGCGACGGAGCAATCACGGCAGAAAGACGGATCTAGTGGCAGGATTTCGAGGACCGCCTCGTTCAGAAAACCACGTAGAGCACGAAGCAAGGAAATATCAAGATGTATCAAAACACCCTCCCCCTTCTCTTGTCTATCCGTGTTTGATCCGTGTTTCATCCGTGGCCTGATTCCATCGTGCCCGTGAACGGTTGCCAAGCCAAGAAGTAGGCTTCCGACCTCCCCTTTCGCTACAGTTGCCCGGCTATCTTGTTGACGAAGCAAACGGACTGGGCAATCTCGTCCATTAGCTTGGGCGTGTCGTGCTCGTACTCGATGCCCAGGATCGACGGCTTGAGCCCTTGGCGCGCGATCTCCTTGAGCACGCCCGCAACGTCTCCCTCGCCGGTACCCACGGGCACGCACCCGGCCTTTGTGTTTCCGAATTCGGTAATGTCTTTGATGTGGAAAGAGATGATTCGGCCTTCGAGCGTTTTCAGTCCATCGACGGGCTTAATACCCGACCGGGCCCAGTGTCCCGTATCGCAACACGCGCCGATCCGCTTTCCGCGGCCCTTCGAAACGCCGAGGACCGTTTTGGGGTTCCAGTAGTTTGACTTCGGCGACTTGGGATGGTTATGTACTGCCAGGTTGATCTGGTACTGGTCGCAGAGTTTTTCGAGCATGTCGAAGACCCTCGGGTCCAGCGGCGGCTCGCCGACAAGGGTCTCGATGCCCATCTCCTTTGCGAAATCGAACAGCTTGCGGCAGGCTTCTTCCCCGACCAGCGACCGGCAGTAAGTGCTGGGCATTTTCGCTCCGGCGTCGGCCAGCTTCTTTCTGAGGTCTTTGCGTAGGGCGGCCGGCATCGATTGGTTGGTCTGGACCTTGGGATTCTCCTTGCTGAGCTTCTGCCAGGTGAATCCCTCGATATAGCGCAGTCCCAACGAGGCGTTCATGTCGATGGCCTCGTGGAAGGTGAAGCGCCGGAAATTGTAGGCCGTGCAGCCGAGCCGCCAGCCGAGTTTCGTGGCATTCGGCGCGCCTTGACCCGATTCGGCGGCCGCCAAGCGCCCGGCCCGCAAGCCCGCCAATCCAATTCCAGTACCCAATGCGGCGGTCGTTTTCAGGAAATCGCGACGGTCAATCGTGTTCTGCATGGCTTTGCTCCTTGAAGCGTTGTCAGTGGCCAGTTGTCAGTGACCACATTATAGATGCCACGGAAGCGGCGAGCAACGAGTTGTCAGACCGCCCCGCGAAACGTTACAATCCGTCAAACGGCGCTGCCCCCTGCTTGAGAGAAAGACAATGGATCTGCATCTGGCGGACAAGGTGGCCTTGGTCACCGGTGGTTCTCGGGGACTGGGAAAGGCGATTTGCCTGTCGCTGGCGGCCGAGGGGGCCCGGGTGGGGGTCAACTACCGCCGCAATCCAGACAAAGCCGCGGCTCTGCTTGCGGAAATAAGCGACACCTGCGGCATCGACGCCCTGGCCGTGCCCGGCAATGTCGCCGTCGAAGCCGATGTCATCGAGATGTTCCGCCTGGTTGAAGAGAAATTCGGCCGGGTAGATATCCTGGTCAATAATGCAGCGGTGTGTCCTACTTCGAGCGTAAAGGACCTGACCGAGGAAACCTGGAACGCGACGCTCCAGGTCAATCTGACCGGCACCTTCCTGGCCAGTCGCGAATTGGTGCGACGGCTGCTCTCGGCGGGCCGGACTGGTCGGATCGTCAACGTTTCGTCCGTGGCGGCTTTTCGCGGCTCGACCACCGGCCACGCCCCTTACGACGCCAGCAAAGGTGGAATCATCGCACTGACCGTCTCGCTGGCCCGCGAACTGGCCGGCCATGGTATTGCGGTCAACGCCGTGGCGCCGGGAATGATGTTAACCGACATGACCGAGAAAACGCTGGCAGCCAACCAACAGAAGTACATCGCCCGAATTCCATTGGGCCGGATCGGCAACACGGCCGAAATAGCCGACGTGGTTACCTTTCTGGCTTCCGATCGGGCAAGCTACATGACCGGCGCCACCGTGGACGTCAGCGGCGGAATGCTGATGCGATAGAGCTATTGATCCCGCTTGCGGCTTCGCACTTTATGACAACAACATCGGTGAGGTAATCCAATGGACTATCTGATGGGCATCGACCTCGGCTCGACTAGTCTCAAGGCCGTGGTCTACGACCTGGACGGAAACGTTATCGCCCGCGGCAGTCGGCCGACCGAACGCTTCCACCCCAACCCCGACCATCCCGAGTGGACCGTCTGGGAGCCGGAACAGATCTGGCGTGGCACGGCGGCGGCCATCGCCGATGCGGTGGCCGGATTGAACGATCCACGCCAGGTCCGCGCCGTGGCCGTCACCGGCATGGGTATGGACGGGCTGCCAATCGACGGCGGCGGCCGGTGGCTCTATCCGATGATAAGCTGGCACGATCCCCGCACGGCACCGCAGTTTCAATGGTGGAAAGAGAATATCGGGGCCCAGAAGGTCTTTTCCATCGGCGGCAACCCGCTTTGGCCAATCAACTCGGCGCTTCGGATACTATGGATGGCCGAGCACGAGCCGGAGATCATGGCCCGGGCCGACAAGTGGCTGCTGATCGAGGACTTCCTGAACTTCATGCTCTGCGGCTGCCGGGTGACCGACTACAGCATGGCGTCCTGCACGCTCCTGTTCGACCAGCGCAAGCTGGACTGGTCGGAGGAGATGCTTGCGGCCTCGGGCATCGACCGCCGGTTGATGTGCGACGCCCGACCCAGCGGCACGATGCTGGGTGAGATACACGAAGAGGCCGCCCGGGCCACCGGCCTGCCCGCCGGAACGCCGGTTATCCTGGGCGGTCACGATCACATTTGCGGCTCGCTGCCGGTTGGCGCGTTTCGGCCCGGCGTGGTGCTCGACGTGACCGGAACTTGGGAGACCGTCTTGACGGCCACCTCCGAGCCGGTGCTCAAACCCGAACTGCAACCGATGGGCATGACGGTCCAAGCCCACGTTGCCCGGGGTATGCACACGGTATGGGGTGGATGTGTCGCCGCGGAGATGCTCGAGTGGTATCGCAAGCAGTACGGCTTCGAGGCCGCCCGGAAAGCCGGAACCGAAGGCGGCAGCGAGTGGGACCACCTGATGGCGGCCGCGGCCGCATCGCCACCCGGTGCACGGCGGGTAATGTTCCTGCCTCACATGTCGGCCGCCGCATGTCCGGTGGTCGACGACCGCGGCCTGGGCGCCTTCGTCGGCCTGAGCAACCTGGCAACACGCGGCGACATGCTCCGCGCAATGATCGAAGGGCTCGATTACCAGTTCCTCGATATCGTCACCGCAATGGAGGCCGGCCTGGGCAGCAAGATGGAGAAGTTCATTGCGGTGGGCGGGGCGGTCCGAAACGAGTTCTGGATGCAAAACAAGGCCGACGTGGTCGGCCGGCCCGTCGAAGTACCAAACGTCGAAGAGGCCACGCCCCTGGGTGCCGCCATCCTCGCCGGCATCGGCATGGGCCTCTACAAGGACGAACAGGATGCATTCGAACGTGTCTATAGGCCGGGCAAAACCTACCACCCGGATGCGAAACTCTCCTCGCAATACGCCGAGTGGTTCCAACTCTACAGACAACTCTATCCTGCCCTTGCGCCCGTCAACCACCAGCTTTTCGATCAACCGGCGGCCTGAAGAAAAAGGTGACTGCCTGTTTTTGGGTACAAAACGCTCGTCATTTGACGGATTTCGTGGTTTTGTCGGTAACCGGCGAGGCGATCGAGTACGACTACTGGAAGATGCCCTAAGCCGGACAAGCCGGAACCATACAAGATATTGATCGGAGCCGGGCCGTGTCGGCCCGGTATAGGGATTCCCGCAAGCCAGAATTCCGG
>JAUWJC010000441.1 GCA_030607895.1 Pirellulales bacterium | reverse complement strand
TCGTCCAGAAGGCGAACGTGGTGATACTGGCCAACCACGGGACGGTGAGTTGGGGTCAGACGGTCGAAAAGGCCTACTGGTGGACCGAGGTTCTGGACGCCTACTGCCGGATGCTCTTCCTGGCCCGGAGCCTGGGCCGCGTCAACTACTTCACCCAACCCGAGGCCGAGGCACTGCTCAATTTGAAGGAAGAGTGGGGTATGAAGGACCCGCGCAACGAGATGAAGAATTGCGACATCTGCGCGAATGACGTCTTCCGCAATAGTTGGCAGGCCCCTGGCGTCCAACCCAAGGCCTTCGAGCCGCCGCACTACGGCACTTCGCAGGCTTGCGCCGCGCCACCGTCCAACGGTACGGCCAATAACAATCAGGAAGCCTTGATCCAAGCCATTACCGATCGCGTGATGGACGCGATGAGTAAAAAGTAAAGCTGTCAGCTTTCGGTGATCGGCTGATTCTCTGCTTGTATCTCAGTCGTACTTGTCGTCCTCGGCCAAGGCCGACACGCCGGGACCGCAACTGCCGCGGATAACCTTCCGATAGATTACCGAGTAGTAGCGGAACCGGGCCGACATGTGCGAACCTACCGACGCTATCACTACCACCACCAGCAGGATCGCCAGGCGATGCGGCCATCAGAACGGAACAACGCAGATCAACAGCACCTTGCCCATCGTCATCAGCCCCCTGACCTGATGAAACCAGAGCAACCCCAGGCCGGCTTCCGACACCGCCAACGCAATGCCCGTGGCAATGCACAGCCACAAACTCGATACCAGCCGTGCCGCCGGCACGTCGAACGCATGTCCGCCAAGCAGAATTCCCATGGCCGCGACATGGGCAGTTCGCAGGGTGATGTTTATGGCTCGTGACAAGGTAGTTGATAGTTGATAGTGGTCAGTAGCCAGTGGTCAGTGGATAGTTGGTAGTGCCGCTTGCGGCTTCGCAATAAAACCTGGTAACTGACCACTATCAACTATCAACTATCAACTATCAACTACCCACTACCTTACGGCCAACTCCTGGCCAACCATTTCCAGGTCGCGCTGATAGAGGCGGATGGCCTCGGCCGGACTAACGTTGAAGATCGCCTGACCTTCCGTGTCCCACCGATCGCCGTCGAAGTGGAACACGGCGGTGGCGGCCCGACGGCGGTGGCGGCCGACAATTCGGCTGCCGGCGGGTGCCATGGCGGCAGTCACCGCCACAAAGGCCGATAGCTCGCCCGTCGAACGGTTCCGAACGTAGGCCACGTCGTCGTCGAATTGGCAATCGTCCCAGTCGGGCGAGCCCGACTGGGCATGGATCAGGGCAAGTTGGACGAACTTCACTTCCAGCCGTTCGCGTTGGCGGTGGAAGTCACGTCGGGCTTCAGCGAACCGGGCTTCACGCACCGCCCGCCGCAACGGTCGCCACATCAGCACTAATCCCACCAGAAAAACCGCGGCGGCTATTTGAATCCACAATGGTCCAACCATGCTCAACCCCCAAGAGGAAGTAAGCCCGACTTCCAGGCTATTTATCATTCTCCAGCAAACCGGCAAAAAATGCAAGCGCCGAGGCGGCGTATTGAGATTTCGCCTATCAGACGGGGCTGAAAAAGGGACCAGGTTTAATTTGCCGCCTGCGGCCCGCAGCGTGCTTCGCACAAATTAAGCCTGGTCCCTTTTCGGATCGCCCCACTGGCCCCGGTTGGCCAGGCGTGCTAACGTTCTTCACATGGCGATCCTCGGTGCGCATATGTCGATTTCGGGAGGATACCACAGAGCGGTGGAAAGAGCCCACCAATGCGGGTGCGATTGCGTCCAGTTGTTCACCAAAAACAACAACCAATGGCACGCCCGGCCGATTACTTCCGATGAAGTCAGGCGGTTTGTCGATGCCCTGTCGGAGACGGACGTTTCGCATCCTATCGCGCATGGCTCCTACCTGATTAACCTGGCAAGTCCCGACAAGCGGCTGTGGCAGAAATCGGGCGACGCCTTTGTGGTCGAGTTGCGGCGGGCGGACTTGCTGGGAATCCCCTACGGGGTCACCCACCCGGGGGCATACACCAGTGGGAGCGAGTCGGGCGGACTCGGGCAGGTGATCCGGGCGATCGCCGGAATCCACGCCCGGGCCCGGGGAGTTCGGGCACAATGTCTCCTGGAGACCACCGCCGGGCAAGGGACGTCGCTCGGCTGCCGGTTCGAGCATTTGGCGGCCATTCTCGACGGCGTGAAGGAGCCGGACCGGCTGGGTATCTGCTTCGATACCTGCCATGTCTTCGCCGCCGGATATGCCATGGGAACCGAGCGGCAGTACAAGGCCACCATGAGGGCACTCAACCGAACGGTTGGCGTCAAGAAAATCAAGGCGTTCCATCTCAACGACAGCCGACGGGAATTGGGCAGCCGGGTCGATCGCCACGCCCATATCGGCCGTGGAAAGATGGGGCTGGAACCGTTTCGCCGCCTGCTGGCCGACCGCCGCTTCCGCAAGACGCCCATGTATCTGGAAACACCAAAGGAGACCAAAAACGGCGTCGAAATGGATGTTGTCAACTTGAAGGTGCTGCGGAGACTGGGCGAGGGGTGAGGGACGGGGGGCGAGGGACGAGGAGTGTGAGCCATAGTTGAGGGTTGGACGTTGCGAAGCCGCAAGCGGCATCCTTCATCTTTCATCCTTCATCCTTCATCCTTCATCCTTCCGTTTCAGTCGCGGACGCCGCGGTCTTTGATGCCTTTTCGGATTTCGACCCATTGGCCGATGTCGTCCAAGACGCCGTCGTCGGAGATACGAATCCACGGGATGCCTGTGTTGGCGGCGCTTTTTCGGAGGGTTTCGCTGGAGGTTTTTCGGTGTTGGGGCATGTGGAGGAACTTTCCGCCGATCAATGCCGCCCCGCCGGGCCGAAGAACGCGGTAGATTTCCCGCATTCCCTTCTCTCGATTTCCCCAAAGCAGAATTGGCCCAACGCCGGCCACAAGGTCGAACGAGGCTTCGGCGAAGGGCAAGTCGTGGACCTTGCCAATCTTGCAAACGACGCGGCCGGAGAGCTTCTCGTCGCGGAGTCGCTTCTCGGCTTCGCCGGCCACCTTCCGCGAAGGATATATGGCGGTTATCTTCATATCGGTCATGTCGAGGAACCCGCTCTGAAGGCCCCGCTGCATTGGGCCGTCACTATTGCAGATCAGAAGGCACTTGCCCTCGGTAATCGCGTAATCGGCAATGCAGCGATGCACGAGCAGATGTGGGCCTCCTTGCGTGTTTCGGGCCGAGTCGGGCGCTTTGGGGCCGACAATCTTCACCCATTGACCACGCGAGTCGATGACTTGCGCCCCGGCCACACCCGCCGAGCGGACGATCTCCCTCAGCTTCTCGGTGGATATCTTGTGCGTTTGCGGCGTGAAGACGTAGCGTCCGCCGAGAAACGCCATGCCGGTCGGCTTCAGCACCCGATCGACCTCGCGCAGGCACTTCCCGATATCGGGGATGAAGGTGAGAGTACCCCGGCTGACGATCATGTCGGCAAAGTCGTCGGCGAATGGCAGCTTCTGAGCGTCTCCGGCGACGAAGCGGATTCGCTTCTCGAAGCCCGCCCGGCGAACCCTTTCGTCGAACAGCGGCTTCATGTCCGGATCGATGTCCAGGCCGATGATTGTGAGCTTTGACCGCCGAGCCAGTTCGACGTCGAGGTTGCCGGTGCCGCAGCCGATATCGATACAGATTCCCTCACGAATTCCGCCGCACTCGCGGAGCATTCGCATGGCAGTGATGGGATAGGTGTGACCCACCCTGTTTCGGACGACCCAGTCGAACGCCTCGGCGTGTGTCTTGCCCGCGGTTATGGTGAAGCCGGCTTTGGATTCGGACCACAGCCGATGGCCGGTTGGGCCGCCGACAAACCGAAAGAACCCGGCCGCCTGGGGGTGGCTTGTGAGCACGGCCGCCCAGACGGGCGAACCGCCCGGGTACTTCCAGGCAACGGCTTTCGCGCCTGCCAGCCCGCTCACCGGCGTCTTGCCGCCGGATT
>JAUWJC010000422.1 GCA_030607895.1 Pirellulales bacterium | reverse complement strand
GTAGATCGACGACCGTTTGCCCACCCTCGATTTCCCAAGACATTCCGGACTGTTTGAGTCGCTGAGTGAACACCGTCTTGCAGGCGGCTTCGGTTACTCCGCTCCCGCTCGGCAGGTGGCGGTTGCGGTAATCGACGTAGTCCATGAACGACATGTGGCCTCGGAGGTAATTGTATGCTTGATCGTAAGCACGCGTCGTGCCCATCAGCCCACGTTTATGACGCACGGCCGCTGCCGAATGTAACACGCGGTTGATCCCGCCCGGTTTGTTCTTCAGCCATTTGCGCATCTTTGCGGCCCAGGCATGAGCTTCTCGGCCGGTGCCGAAGAGAGCTTCGGCCAGTTTGCTGATGTACTCGCAAGCATGATAGTAGTCGACCACCCATTCCCAGAGCAGACACTCATGTGGACGATGAGGATTACGTGTGTTGTTCAAAACGTTGTTGAAGTATTCGGTGGGATGATGTCCCGCGTCGGTGACGTACGCCAGGCGTGGCAACAGCCCGTCCCATTTTGCGAGCACGTCCTCGATCAAGGCCGTGAGTTGATCGGATAACGTGCCTTGGCCCGGCTCGGGCATACGCCCCAGATAGACCGGGCCCAACCGTCGACCTCGGCGGTCGTATACCGAAAGTGTGGCCGTGGCCGCTTCGCGATAACAAGGCTCGTGGCGAATCGGTAGAAAGATCCCATCTCTTCCCGCCGCCAATACGGGCTTGCGATTGCCCGAAGAAGCGTCAGCCTGTTTCAGCCATGCCAGCACCTTGGCAACTTGAGCGGCGTGACAATGTTCGGCCATGCCCGCCGAGACACTGGGGGTCACCTTCCGCAACGTTTTCACCGACCAACCGATGCCATGATCGCGCGTGAGTATTTCCAGCACTTGGCTCTGCGTGCAGTTTGCCGAGTGGATCGCGACGCGGTCGGCGAGCGCCGGGGTGGCAATGCCAGCTTCCAGTCCCAAGCGGATTTCCAACGGGAAGATCGAACGTTCGGCCGATTCGACCGGCTGATAGAGGAACCGCATCAACGTAATGGTCCCAAACAGCGTGGCCACGTGGCGGTTGGGCGTCTTCTTGCGTTGTCGATAATACTCTCCGTCGAAATGCAGTCTGATTGGCGGCAACCCCGGATCATCCGGTTCAAGGTGATTGTAAACCCAGTGGACAATCAACCGCCCGATCTCGCGCAAGAAACCGTTCAAAGCGTTCTCGAATTCGAACGTGGAAGCGGGCGTTATATCGGATGTCCGAAACCGCTCGATCAACCGAGCGATTTCCCGGACTACCGGCAGCAGCCGCTCGAGCAGCCCCAGCGGCACCTGGACCCACGGTATTGTCAAAAGCCCCGCCGGCAGTATAAAATTCGACACGGAGGCGTCCATTCCTCTGGAGTGGCATTTTGTTGAAAAACACCGCAATCCTCGGGAAAATCGCCTCCTTTGCAATAGCAATCCACCTACTTGACGCCGAACTCAGCAGCGACTACACTTAAAAGATACTGAAAATCCCCTGAAATCCTTGGCATCAGGGCGACTGCACCCTACTTGCCCGAGGTGTGATAGTCGGCCGCCTCGTGCGGGTCCAAAGGCGGCGTGCCGCATTCGGGCCAGGGCACGTCGCAGGTAACTTTGGTCAGGCCGTGCGGGAAGTTGAATCCCTTGTCCTGATCGAGGATGCCGATCGAGCCGGAGAACCAGTCGTGATGGGCCAGCCCGGTGAACATCACCCGGCGACTCCCCGGTATGGGCCGCGGCTCGGCCAGGTGATCGGGCCAGACACTCTGGTTACCCCAAAACGTGACCACGTTGGTGCCGTCCGGGTTCATGGCCCAAAGACTCTGGATCCGCCAGAGGGCCTTGTCGTGATACTCCCACCGCGAGTAGGCCACCCGGCCGTCGTTCAACAGCGCGGGACACCAGTCGGGCTCGTTGTTGCGGCTTATCAGGTAGACGTTCTTGCCGTCGGCGTCGCACCGGGCCAGTATGTACGAATAAGTGTAGGGCATGCAACGCACGTAAGTGTTGCATCGCGTGGTGACGAAGATAATGTGTCCGTCGGGCAGGTAGATCGGGTCCAGGTCATCGTAAGGGCCGGATGTAAGCTGGCGGAGCCCGCTGCCGTCGAGGTTGATCTCGTACAGGTGAAAACTCTTTTCGTCATGCGCCTTGTAGCAGTAAAGCACGCGGCGACCGTCGAACGAGATATCCGGCCGCCAGAAGCTACCCTGCTTCGCGGCCGCCAGTTTGCGCAGATGTCCGCCCGGGTGAAGACCGTCGAGCACCAACAGCCGGCCGCCGGGCGTTGCCATCATACCATCGCGATGCCGGGCCTGGTGCGGCCACTCGCCTCCCCGCGGATACGGGTTGTCGATGAACAACACCTTCGAGAAGTTCACGGCCGGGTTCTTGAACATGATGCGGCGTTTCACCTTCCGGACAGCCAGATACAATCGTTCCGAAAAAGGGACCAGGTTTAATTTGTGCGAAGCACCCTCCGGGCCGTTCCGGCAAATTAAACCTGGTCCCTTTTTCGGCCGCTTCTCCAACTCCGCGAGTTCCGCCAACTCCGCCGAGAGGTCGGCCGTCTTGGGATTCTTCCGCAACCGCGCCGCCAGTTCTCGTGCCCAGTTGATTTCCTGAAGTGCCCGCTCGACACTCGGCTTGCCGTCGGCCTGGAAGATCCAGTCGCGGCGGAGCACTTCTTCGGCCTCTTGGGGCGTAAGGTCTCGGGTTTCGGGCTCCTCTGCCTTTGCCGGTCCGGCCGGGGCGTGAGGGATGGAAGCAACCGCCAACCGTCTGAGCCGCTTCTTCAGTTCCGGTGCAATGGCGGCGAATTTCTCCCACTTCTCGAACGGGGTGCCGGCGGCGGCCTGAAGCGGCCCTTCCGAGGCCCAAGTGCCCGAGTAACCCGTCAGTGTGATCGACGCTGCCGGCCGGTTCAGGCCGGCCATGACGACGCAGAAGCCCGACGCCGGGTCGATTGTCAAGTGGCCGCCGGTCCCATCGTCGATCACGCTGTAGTCGTTCTGGTGTGTATGTGCCGACTCGATATTGGCATAGGCCGACAGCCGCACGTCGCTCAACGGCTTCGTGGTTGTGTTGGTCAGAACGAACTCGACGGCGGCCACCGGGCCGTCGCCCATCAGTGCTCGAATCCGCACACGGAGCTTCTTGTCGGCCGTTTCCACCAGGCCGACCATTTGGGTCTTGTCGACGGACTGGATCGGCTCGATGATCTTGAGGTTCTCGGCCTGGTGTTTTCTGATCGGCGTTCCGGCCTTTTTGGCCGCGCCGTCGTTGTAGTGGACGTAGTATCCAAAGCGGCTGAGTTGCCCACCCTTGGGACAGGTGAGACTCTGCCGACCGCCTTCCCAGAAGAAGTGTCCCGGCCCGGCCAGGGCGAAATCGGTTTTGTCATTCTTGATCCAGGCAATCGGCGAGTTGGGTTTGTCGGCTTTCTTGGGCGTCGCTTCACTGGGCTTGGCAAATTGTTGTCGCGCCGCGGCCAAACGCTTGGCTGCTTTCTCATGGGAGCCGTCGAACACGAACAGCACAACCTCTCGTGCCGATTTGCCGGCCTCGAGCACGCCGATTTTCCACGTGAGCACGCCATCGGTATTGCCTGACGAATCGAGTCCGGCAGCCCAAACCGTCGGGGGCATCAACGTGAATATCAGGACCGATACGCATACGGCACAAGTCAATCGGTACATTGCCGTCTCTCCCGAGGGCCAGTTTTGTAGGTTATGCTTCAGCATAACAGCTTGCCCGAGTGCGTTATGCTAAAGCATAACCTACGTGACTCGTGGGTCAAAATCCCCCGCTAATCACCTCCCCAGCAGACATTGTACCCAGCGCTCGCCAGGTGGCCAGATCGATTGAATCGCTGATGAAATGGACCGACCCGTCGCCGAAGAGCGTCATCACGCCGCCGGGGTGGTGACTGCGGGCGGAAACATACCGCGGGCTGGTCGACACGCAGGGCGATGGCTGCTCGGTATCGACACAGATGTTGTAGTCCACGCCCGAGTTGGGTGTGTTGATCGTCATGTACTGGGCGCAGGTTACGTCGTCGTTGAGAATATCGCCGCGGCTAAACCCAAGTAGTCTAATAACGGTGTTTTCATTGAACTAACAAATTCGCCCGACGGCGTTGTGCAAGTGGTTCTCCATTGCGGCCCTTGCCCGGGGTCCGTCGCGGTCCCAAACGGCGTCGAGGATTTCCTCGTGCTCGACGATGGCCGCCCCGCGTACCTCGATG
>JAUWJC010000351.1 GCA_030607895.1 Pirellulales bacterium | reverse complement strand
GGAATTCGACGGGCGCGTAGCGGCTGGAAGTACCCAACAGTATGCCCGGGCGGTCGGAGGAGACTGTCTCGGCCAGCACTTGCAGTTGCCGGCCCGAGAGAGTCTCAAAAAAGGCGAGTCGCAGCCGCCCAGCCAGTTCGTCCAACCGGGCCCCGCGACGCCGCTTGATCGGCTCGGGAACCTGACTGGGCATCTCGGCCGCCGGAGTACCCTGGCGGGGGCTGAACCGAAAGACGTGGACCTTCGAGAACCCTACTTCCTCCACCACCCGGCAGGTGGACTCGAAGTCCGACTCCGTCTCGCCGGGGAACCCCACGATAACGTCGGTCGTCAGCGCGGGATTGTCCAGCGACCGGCGTACCAGGTCGCATCGGGCAATGAACTCTCGGACCGTCCCGCGACGCTGCATTCGCCGGAGCACGCCATCCGAGCCGCTCTGCATCGAGAGGTGCAAATGGGGGCAGATACGATCCGGCCGCCGGGCCATCGTGGTGATCAACTCCGGCGTGGCTTCGGCCGCCTCGATACTGGAGATTCGCACTCGAAACTCGCCCTCGAGCTCGGCAATGCGTCCGACCAGGCCGGCCAAATCGATCTGCCGGCTGCCCGGCTCATCGGCGGCCAGATCAACACCGTAGTGACCCAGATGAATGCCGGTCAAAACGATCTCGCGGTGCCCGTGCTCGACAAGCCGGCCGATCTCATCGAGCACTTCACCGGGCGGACGGCTCACCAGCACCGGTCGGCAATAGGGTATAATGCAATAGCTGCACGTCATCCGGCATCCGTCCTGCACTTTGACATACGCCCGATGACGCCGCCCAAATGCGGAAATGCCGCTTGGAACGTCGGCCAAGCCGAGGCGTGCGAGCAACTCGGGCAGCTTCCGCTTGTCGGTCAACACCTCGCCCACACCGTCCAGCGCCGCCACTTCTTCCGCCGCCCGAGTGGCGTAGCAGCCCATGACGATGATTTGGGCGTTGGGGTTTTCGCGTGCGAGTCGGCGGATGGCCTTTCGGCTCTTGGTGTCCGCCTTTGCCGTTACCGTGCAAGTATTGACGATGCACAGGTCGGCCGGCTCATCTCCGTCGGCCTCCCGATAGCCCGCACGGACCAGCCCTTGACGGACATACTCCGTCTCGTACTGGTTCACCTTACAGCCAAGCGTGGCGGTTTTGAGGATGCGGGAACTCACCGGAAGAGTTTTGCGGGAAGGGACTATCGTTTTCCGGTTGCACGAGTTTGCATACGGATGTAGATGGGAAATATGCGATTGACAAAACGATATGCACCTTTGCCCCGTTCCGGATCAGTTTCGATCACACCAAGCTCCCTCATTCTCCGGAGGAAGTTGTGGAAAACCTTTCTCTCTTCTTGATTCAAGGTTTTTTCGACCTCACGTTTGCTGAAGGTTTGGGTCGGCGCTTCAGTGCCCACCAGTTTTCCAAGGATATCTCTATAACGTTCGCTTCGAATGGCTCGATACACCTTGGGATCGAGATACTTCTGGCCAACATTCTCGGCCGCGGCGAAGATGCCCTTCGCTGCATCCCCAGCCTCGATCAGTCCGTCCGTATCGATCCAGTACGTGGCGTCGCCGATTTCGTGCATTAGGGTTGGGAGACCGCTGGAAAACTGAACCATCAACTTCATTGCGTCGGGTATGATCTTCATCTTGGCGGAGCCGAAGGCCTCTTTGAAGAACTTGGCTACTTCGTCGTCGCTCAGTCTTTCGATTTCCACAACGCGGAATATGCGCATCAAGGATGGCTGGAGGTTGGACAAAGTGTCGCGTCTTTCCGGGAGCCCGCAGAGCATTAGCAGTAGGGGTAATTCCCGGTCGTGAGTAGCCACGTGATCAACAAGGCTCTTATACCAATTTGCAAATTCTGCTTTGTCGGCCAGCCCGTTGATGTCGTCCAGGATGATAAAAAGGCCACTTGTCTCGTCCTTGATTCTCTCGAAGACGTTCTTGATGGCGGTCGGGAACTGGTGAACCAACCCCTTCAGTTGCTCCTTGGGAGGTGCGAACTCCACCGATACGCCGAACAATCCAACATTCTTGATGAAATTTCCGAAGAGGTCCCGTATCTTCTTGAACCAGACTTGGGTGTAAGTCTCCTTGAGCAATTGCTCGAAAACGCGGCGCACCAACTCTTCTGGAGTTGATACCCCACCCAGGAAAACGTGAATTCCCAGCATGTTCGACTCTTTCAGACACAACTGCCGCACAAAATGTGCCAAAGAACTTTTCCCTATCCCCCGATCTCCCGACAGAAAGACATTTTCCATTCGCCCGGAACAGGCCTGTCGGGCGTATCTTTGAACCTCCTCGATTTCTGCGGATCGGCCCACGAACAACTCAACCGGAACAGGATCTCCCGGTCTAAAAGGACTGGGGCCTTTTTCTCGGAGAGATAGTATTTCTGCTGGACTATTTTTTCGAGTGGCCATGGCTGTTGCGAAGTGTAGTTCAGGTTAATCGGAAGGGAACCCATATCTATGAATACCAGCAACGGGTCATTCTCGCAACCCCCAGAAAGTACAGCTACACATGCAGGTTTCACCCCCCTCATTCCCCCGGCACCGACTCGATTGTCGCCCACATCGAGCCCTTGCAGTCGTCGATGAGGCCGTCCTTGCCGTAGGCGTGGATTTGATCGCGTTTTAGCTCGGCGTGTTCGCGGGTGGTGGTCAGCACGACGGCCCGGCCCTGGGTATCGACTTGTTCGGCGATTTGGTAGCCCTTTTCCGCCGAGTGGCCGAACAACTTCATGAGCATAACGATCACGTAAGCGAAGGTATGATCGTCGTCGTTCCAGAGGACCACGTGATAGCGGGGCTGGCGCTTGGGTTTTTGCTCGTCCTGCTCTCGGCGCTCGATTTGTCGGTCCGGTTCACAAACGGCGGAATCGACCATCTCGAATCCCCACGGGTTCGCTGCCTCCGGCGGCAGACGTCCTACGGGTGCAGATCGGCAACGACGAAATCGAGGCCGCGCCCCAGCAGGGTTTCCTTGGTGGGTACGCCCGTCTCCGTGTCCCAGCCCATCGCTTCCAGGTAGTCGGAAACCTGGGTATCGTTGTCGACCGTTACACCGGCGAGCGGGCCGGCTTCCAACGGCTCGATCCCGAGCGATCGGTCGGGCATCTGGAAGTCCACGTTGCGCAAACCCTCGCGAAGATTGAAAGCGATCCGCAAGGCTGCGATTCGGGCACCGATTTCGTTCAGTTTATCGCGTGTGAACTGGTGCCCGGTCGTATAGAACAGCGAATCGGTGACGGCCTCCGGTGTCAGGTTGACCCAAGCCATCATGCACATGCCTGCCGAAGTGCCGGCGTGCCAATGGTTGCTGACCGTTGCGTGAATCTTTCCCTTGCCGCTGTAGTTGTACTTATCGACTTCTTCGTCGATCAAGGTGGGCGGGGCGAACTGCCCCTCGACGGTCCAAATGCCCAATTGCGTATGCCGGCCCGGCGTGGCGTCCATCTTGTAATTGATACCCAAGCCGGGATTCAGACGGGGGTCGTGCATGGGCAACTCCTCGCCCTGTACGTGGATTGCATACTGCTCGGAGCCTTTGCCGATCCGCTCGGCCGCCGCTTTGGTCCCGTCGGCCAGCACCTTGCCGCCGAACCCTTTGCCGGTGGCGATCTGCCGCGTTATCTCGACGATGGCCGCATGATTACCCCACGTCAGTTCGACCCCGCCCGTATCCTCGGCCGAAATAAGCCCGTTCTCGTAGCACTCGATGGCAAACGCCACCGTGCAGCCGACCGAAATCGTGTCGAGGCCGTATCGGTTGCAAATCTCGTTGCACAGGTTGATCGATTCGAGATTATCGTTCAGGCACATGGTGCCGAAGCAGCCGAGGGTTTCGTACTCGGGTTTATGGGTGTTCGAGGCGTACGGGCCCTGCTCGACCACCGTCTCGCCACCGCAGCCGATGGGGCACCGCCAGCAGGCGTACTTCTTTTTCTGGATGGCCAGCACCGCGTCGTCGCTGATCTTGCTCACGGTGGGGAAGTCGTCGGGGACACCGGTCCAATTCTTGATCGGCGTATCGCCGGAAGCACAGCAGGCAGCCGTCCCGCCCATCGTCCCGTACTTGTCCAACGCCTGCTCGAAAGGCTGCTCCTTGAGGAACTTGCGGTGGTTGGCCATGGACTCCTTCATGCCGTCCGGGTCGGCCATGGTAACCTTGGCACTGCCGACGGCCACGATTGCCTTGACCTTTTTCGAGCCCATCACGGCACCCAATCCGCTGCGTCCGGCGGCGCGGCCTTTGTCGTTGATGACAGCCGCCATCAGGCTTATCCGCTCGCCGGCCGGGCCGATACAGGTCGATCGGGCTTTCTTGCCGTAAAGCTCCTTGGCTTTGTCGTCGACGTCACAGCAATCCAGTCCCCACCAGTCGTCGGCGGGAAGTAACTCGGCTTCACCGTCGCGCACGAGCAGGTAGACGGGCTTCTCGCTGATGCCGCTGAACACAACGCCGTCGAACCCGGCCGCTTTCATGGCCGGCCCGAAATCGCCGCCGGAATTGGCGTCGCCCCAGGTTTTCGTTCTGGGACTCTTACCTACCACGAAATACCGATTACCGGTAATGGCCGTGGTCCCGGTCAACACGCCGGTGAAGAACCCCAACAGAGCCTCGGGCCCCAAAGGATCGACCCCCGGTTTCTGGTTTCTGTAGAGGTAGTACGCCCCCAGGCCGTACCCGCCGAGGTACTTTAGGTAAACGTCGTCGTCAAAAGTTTCGACGGAGACTTTCTGGTTAGCCAGATCCACCAACAGAATCTTACCCATGGTCCCTGGTACTGCCATGTTTCAAACTCCTTCCGTAACCGTTCACGGGTTTTCAGGGCTCTCGGGAGCTTCCCAAGATGAATTACCCTGAACCCAGTATCTTGAGTTTGAGCGGGCTCATTCAGTTTGTCAAGGCCTCGCCCAAGAAT
>JAUWJC010000529.1 GCA_030607895.1 Pirellulales bacterium | reverse complement strand
GCCCGGTCGGCCTGCTCCAGGCGGGCCCAGCACGCCGCCTTCCAGGCCGTGCTCCAGCCCATGCCGCTATAGTCTCCCCTCGACTGCAACGAGGTCGCGGCTGCCGCCGCCAGCTTCGGCGTTCCGCGCAGGGTGATTTGCCGTCCCGGGTGCAACGCAAACAGATGCGACATGTGTAGATGCTTAGGATCGGGTTCCTCGAACTCTTCGGGCCATTCCATCAGCCGCCCATCCGAGCCGATCTTCGGGCCGGCCAGGCGCGACCGGGCCGTCCGCGCCTGCTTGACAAACTCGTCGTCGATGCCCAGCACCCGGGCCGCCGCCAGGCAGTTGGTCAACAGGTCCCAGGTGATCTCTTGGTCCATCGCGCAACCCATTGTAAGACTGGAAACCTTGCCGTCTGCGGTGCGGAAGCGGTTCTCCGGCGAGGTCGACGGACCGGAGACTAACCTGCCGGTCTTGGGATCTTCGACCAAGAAGTCGAGACAAAACTCGGCGGCTTCCTTCATGATCGGATACCCACGCCGGGAGAGGAACTGGCGGTCGCCGGTGAACAGGTAATGCTCCCACAGGTGCCGACAACACCATGCCGCCCCCATGGGCCACATACCCCACACCGGCTTGCCGATCGGACTGGTCCAGAACCATGCGTCGGTAGTGTGATGGGCGGTGAAGCCGCGGCAGCCGTAGACGTCGCGGGCGGTCTTGCGTCCACGCGCCTGCAGGTTGTCGACCAGGTCGAAAAACGGCTGGTGACACTCCGACAGGTTGCACACCTCGGCCGGCCAATAGTTCATCTGGATGTTGATATTGATGTGATAGTCGCAGTTCCACGGGGCATGGATGTGGTAACACCACAGGCCCTGAAGGTTGGACGGCATGCATCCGGGCCGCGAACAACTGATCAACAGGTAGCGTCCGAACTGGAAGTATTGGGCGATCAGTTGTGGATCCTCCGCACCCTTCTTGACCGCTTCGAGCCGCCGATCCGTGGGCAGGTTGACCGCATTGGTCTTGCCAAGATCCAGGTCCACACGGCGGAAAAGCCGCCGGTGTTCGGCAACGTGCGCATTGCGAAGCGCCAAATACGACTTCATTGCGGCAGCGGTCAGGTGTTCCTTGCAGACCTTGCCGGGATCTTTTTGTCGGTAGTTCGTGGCCGCCGTCAGCAAGAGCGTGACTGCGTTGGCCTTTTCGATGTGCAGACCGCTCTGGCTTCGAGAGACCTTGCCGCCTTCGACGATCACCTTCAAGTGAGATTCGAACTTCACCCCTGCGGTCGGATTGCCGCGGTCGGCCTGACCACGCATGACCAACTGGTCGAGCCCGACAGGCGTGGTGGTGAAGTTCTCGGGGCGAGTCAGTTCCACGTCGAACGTGAGCAGCCCCGGCTTGTCGCAGGTGAGCCGAACAACGATCGCTTGATCCACAGGGCTGGCGAACACCTCGCGGGTGAAGGTCGCGTCGCCGTGGCGGTAGGTAACGCGTGCAATCGCGGTGTCGAGGTCCAACTGCCGACGGTAGTCGGAAACGGCTTGGCCCGTCTTGAATTCCAGAAACAGATCGCCGAGGGTCTGGTAGCTGCGAATCAGCCGTTCGCTCATGAACTCTTGCTCGATGAGATTCTGGGCTTCGACGTATTTGCCCTCGAAGATCAACCGACGTGCACGGGTAAGGTGCTTATGGGCACCGACGCGGTCGCGCTCGACGGGCTGGCCTGCCCAGAGGGTATCCTCGTTGAGTTGGATACGCTCGCGCTCGATGTTGCCAAAAACCACGGCGCCCAACCGCCCGTTCCCGACCGGCAGGCCCTCGACCCACTTCTCGGCCGGCTGGCGATACCAGAGAACCCAATCCGACGCCGGCGCCGCGGCCCCGATCGGCGTAACAAGCATTGCGACCACCGCAATAACAACGATGGGAGATTTCTTTGTCATCGCTTATTCTCCTTTCTCTTTTCTCCGTGTTCTCTGTGGAGAACCTTCCAGCCCTTCCAATCGATTCGTTTGCAGATCGGCAGATCGTGTCGCTCGCCGCTGGCGTCGGCGAGGACGCAGAAGATCCGGTGCCCCGACGCGTCTCCATGAACGGCCAATTTGATGGCCCCGGCAGATTCCATCTTGACTTCCGGAAATGATCCATACAATTCCTTTACGGCGTTCCCAGGAGCAACAGTTTCGTGGTCTTCGCGGGGAGATCGAACGTGATCTCTTGCGCGTCCTCCGAGAGGAGGCGTTGTTCGTACAGGTCGTAGACGGGCGTGCGGCGCGGGAGACGCAGCGTTCGATTGCCCGCCTTGCCGAACGAGGCAAAATGCTTTGCCTGCGGGTTGTAGGTCATGTACGTCATCCCCGCATTCGGCTTGCCATTCAAGAAAAGGGTCGGCACACCGTTGTACGGCCTGATCTCGGCCACGGTGCAACCTGGAGTATCGGTAACGGCCCCGTCATTCGACCATTCAGCCGCGCCCTCGGCAAAAAGGACTTGCTTGCCGGGGAACTGCTCGGCTGCCGCGCTTGTCGCCATAAGCATCGCTGTCCACACACAAAATGCTGTCAGATTCTTATTGACCGTTCTCATCGTAGAGGCACCTCCGTAACGTTCGGAAAATTAGGGGAAACAGGGGAGGGTCACTTGGCCGGTTCAATTCTGACCTCCAGTTGTCCATCCAGCAGAACGGAGAACGAAAGGACTGCTTGCCTGTCGGCGCCCACCTTGTCGACTTTGCGCGTTTTCACCACATACTCCGCCCCGGGCCGGATAGGAAAATCTCCGTTCTTCACCGCGACGTTCATCTTCCCCTTGCCGTTGGGGGCGAGCCGGATTGCCTTGTGATCGTACTGCCGGGTTATCAGGTTGACCGGTCCGTTGCACCGGATGGTAACCGGAATTTTCCTCGGCACGGCCATTTCGTTTTGTCTCAGGACGATCTCGGTACGCACGCCGGAACGATCCACCGTGGTCAGGAAGTTATGAGGGACAAGAAGCCCCCTTCCGTCAGAGAGGAAGGCGAAGTGAAGATCTCGGTCCCCGGCCCAACCGTAGGTGCCGCAGTGGGCGGTGACGAGCCTCTCCTTGCCATGGCCGCAGCCGGAATGTATCTGGTCGATCGTGATAGGCTACATCTGGGAGAGGATGGTCGAGCGTGCGAGGTTG
>JAUWJC010000558.1 GCA_030607895.1 Pirellulales bacterium | reverse complement strand
GCTGTTCTGACACCAAGCGCTCTAAAGTCGAATATCTCCGGGACGCTATGTGTATATCCCGCCGCAAAGCAATGGGGGAAAGACGGGGGGGCTTGTTCACTCATTCCGTGCCGGAATGTCAGACGCAAACCACTACGCGGAAACGACTTGCGCGACATGCCCGCGATTGCACTCTACCCATCCAAGAAACCGCCGTTGCCCGCTGTCAGACTAACCCAACCACATAATTATCCTTCGATCCGCTCCTCTGCCAGCATGGCAATCAGCCGTTGCCGGTCGGCGGTAGAGAGAGAAGCAATCGCGGCGGCAATCGCGGCCAGTGGTTCGCCCTGGTCGGCCGCGGCGCTCCCTTCGCCTTCGGACTGTTGCCCGGCTTGGAGGGCGTCGGCGTTATCGTTTTCGGCTTCGCTGGTGCAAGCATTGGTGCAAGCGTCGGAAGGCGTCGGCGCAAGTGCTTTGCTGCTATCACTTGCGACGGTGGCGTTATTGCTTCCCAAGCTGGACGTCGCGGGTCCGAATCCCGTCTCCCGCTCTAGGAAAACACAGGCAACGTTCTAAGGCTCATTTCGCAGCCTGAACAGGATCGCATACAGCACCGGCACAACCACCATCGTAAGCACCGTGCCGAAGGCCAGGCCGAACATGATGGTAACGGCCATGGCGACCCAAAAAACATCCTGCAATAGCGGAATCACGCCGAGTACCGTGGTTCCGGCGGCGAGCAAGACGGGGCGCAGACGCGAGACGGCCGCATCAATCACCGCTTGGTAGTCGTTCTTGCCGGACGCCTTTTCGATGTTAACCTGATCCAATAGCACGATACCGTTTTTCACCATCATCCCGCCGAGGCTCATCACGCCCAAGAGGGCCAGGAACCCGAGTGGTTGGCCGGTGACCAGCAGCCCGATGGCAACCCCGATCATAGCGAAGGGGATGACCAAGGCGATAATCAGCGGCGGCCGGAAGGCGTTGAAAAGACCAACCACAAGCAGGGCCGCAATCATCAGGGCCGGGACGATGCCGGGGATGAGCGACTGTTGTGCGTCTCGCGAACTCTCGTATTCACCGCCCCAATCAAGTCGGTACTCGAGCGGGAACTCTTTTCGCAATGTTTGGAAATTAGCCAGTACGCTATCGCGTAGCGCCGATGCGGGCATTCCGTCGAAGGGATTGGCCTCCACCGTGATCGTGCGTCGGCGGTTGAATCGCCAGATGATGGGATCTTCCCACTCGACGTCGGTGCTGCTGGCAACCTGGGCCAGGGGAACAGTCTCGATCGACGTCGCCGGTTGCACTTGCAACATGCCGATCGCGCCGGCGAATTCTTTACGCTGGTCGTCGGTGTGACGTACCAGGATCGGGTATAGTTTGTCTTTCTCGCGATACTGCCCGACGACCGAACCATCGTACGCTCGTTTGGTGGCGTGTCCGATATCCTTGCGCGAGACGCCCGACCATCGGGCTCGATGCTGGTTGTAGTCGATGACGACTTTCTTGGTTTGTTGCCGCCAATTGGTCCGCGACATTAGCGCGGCAGGCTCGGCTTTGAAGATAGCAACGCCTTTTTCACCCAACTCGCGCAGCTTGGTCTCGTCGGCGATCGACGGCCCGCTGATCCGGGCTTCGACCTTCCACGACTCGCTGGGGCCAAGACCGTAGCGACGAACGATTGTCAGTGCTTGGGGGACGTTCTCGGCCATCCAAATGTTGATCTCGGGGATCAGTTCGTTCAATTCGGCAAACGATTTGACGTTTACGATCAACTGCCCGTAAGACTGATAGGGTTTTTCGGGATCGACCGGCAGATAGAAGCGTGGCGGCCCCTGACCCAGGATGGTGCTGACGCTTTCGACTTTGGGGTCGTTCAGAAGTTTATTTTCGATGGCGCGCATATCTTCGGAGACCGTTTGGATGCGGGTGCCTTCCGGCGCCCAATAGTCGATCATCACTTGCAGTCGCGCCGAGTCGGGGAAAAATGTGCTGTCGATGTATTTGAAGGCGAATCCGGAAAGAACCAGCAACATGCAGAGTCCCGCCACGACCGGCCATCGGAATCGAATCGCCCTTTTCAGCAAGTCTCGGAACGCGGCGTACATTTTGCCGCCGTAGGGATCGGAGTCGTCGCTGGATTTGGATTTGTCGGGCTTCGGCAAGAGCCAGATGCACATCAGAGGCGTGATAGTGACGCAGAGAACCCAACTCAACAGCAGAGCAATGGCCACGACCTGAAAGAGCGAGGCACAATACTCGCCGGCGCTCTCCTCGGAAGCGTAGATGGGATAGAAGGCCATTACGGCGATCAACGTAGCTCCCAACAGCGGCCAGGCCGGCTCGTTGGCGGCTTCCACGGCGGCCTTGGCACGGTCCATTCCCCGATTAACGCGGATCATGATCCCGTCGACCACCACGATCGCATTGTCCACCATCATGCCCATGGCGACGATCAAGGCGCCAAGCGACATGCGTTGCAAGTCGATCTTCCAAAGGTACATGAACAAGAAAGAGATAATGATGGTGAACACCAAACCGCAGATGCCGACGATCGAGGCCACGCGAAAACCCATGGCGATCCAGAGTACGCCCATAACGATGACCACGGCTTCGATCAGATTGATCATAAAGGCGTTGATCGACTCGGTTACCAGATCCGACTGCCAGGAGATTTTATGGATTTCGATTCCGACAGGTAGACTGGCTTCGATCTCGGCCAGCCTTTTTTGTAGGTTCTCGCCCAGGGTGACGGCGTTTGTGCCCGCCACGTTGGAAACGGAGATGCCCAAGGCAGGTTGCCCGTCGTAGCGCATCATGGTCGCCGGCGGTTCGGTGTATCCACGTCGCACGTTGGCGATATCTTTGATTCGAATGAGTTC
>JAUWJC010000037.1 GCA_030607895.1 Pirellulales bacterium | reverse complement strand
GGGCTTTCGCTCGACGAGGGCCACCTCGTAGCCGGCGGCGGCGACGTCCAGGGCCGCCTGGATGCCGGCGATGCCCGCCCCGATCACCAGCACCCGCTGGGTCACGGGAATCTCGATGTCGTCCAGGGGCACGTTGCGCTTGACCTTCTCGACAACCAGGCGGACCAGGTCCTTGGCCTTCTCGGTCGCCTGGCGGCGGTCGGTGTGCACCCACGAGCAGTGCTCGCGGATGTTGGCCATCTGGAACAGAAAGCTATTCAACCCAGCCTCACCGCACACCTTCCGGAAGGTTCCTTCATGCATGAGCGGAGAGCACGAAGCGACGACAACGCGGGTCAGTCGTTTCTCCCTGATATCCCTTCTGATCATCTCCTGGCCCGGGTCGGAGCACATATACTTGTACTCCCTGGCCAGGGTCACCCCGGGCAACCTGCCGGCATGCTCCACCACCGCGCTGACATTGACGGTGTGGGAGATGTTCGTCCCGCAGTGGCAGATATAGACTCCGATTCGTTTGTCGTTGTTCATCACGTACCAACCTTCTCCGCTAACAAGGCTTTCACTGGCGTGAGACTATCTTTGAGGGCCAACTCCTTTTGCCCTAGACCGAAGGCGCTGCCCATCAGTTGGGTGAAGTAAAGCACGGGGATGCTGCAATCGGCTCCAATTGCTGCACCAACCGCCCCCTGGTACCCCTCCAAGTTGATCTGGCAGAGGGGGCAGCAAGTGGTGACGCAGTCGGCGCCGGCCTGCTTGGCGACCTTGAGGATTTTCCCGGTAAGCGTTTGGCCAATTTCTGGGCGGGTGGTCATGGCCAAACCCCCACAGCACTTGGCGCTCATGGGGAAGGGTACCGCCTCGGCCCCCAGCCAGCCGATCAGGCGGCCCATCAATTCCGGATACTCGGGGTCGTCCAGATCGTCGAAGGGCCGGCTGAGCTGGCATCCCGAGTAACAAGCCACCTTCAAGCCGGAGAGGTCTCGGGTGACGTGCGATCTGATAGCCTCCTCGCCCAGATCGTTGACCACGATGTCCAGGAAGTGGCGAACCCGAACCGTGCCGCCGTAATCCATACCGCCCGCCGCCAAGGCCTGGCAAACCTCCTCATGAAGCTTGGGATCCTCCGCCAAGTGTTTGTTGGTTTTGCGGAGAACCACGTAGCAAGCGTTGCATATCGTGGCTAATTCACGTCCCTGCTTCTCGGCGATCGCCAGGTTACGCGCGGAGAGGACAAACGATCGCTTCTCCCGAATCGGCAAATATGCCGTAGCCCCGCAGCAATTCCAGTCGTCCAGCTCTGCCAGTTCGACTCCAAGCGCGCCGGCCACGCTCCTGGTAGAGATATCATAGGCCCGGTTGGTCGCCGTCACAGAGCAGCCGGGGAAATACGAGTAGGCCCGGGTGGCTTCATCGTTCATTTTGTTTCATTCTCCTCGATAGCGGCCAACATCTTGTGCAGGTTCTCCAGGCCTTTGATCTTGCGCCCGAAGATCTCCAGTCGGCCCCGGAAAAAGAGCTTCATGGCCAGCGGTACCTGCGGCAGCGCCTTGAAGGGGTTGGTGCGCAGAAAATACTTCCTTAGCAGCTTCGTCTCCACGCTGCGACCATGATCATCCACCGTCTCCACAAAGGCCTTGGCCATGGTGGCGCCTTCCGAATCCTTGCTGAGGCCCTTTTCCACTTCCAAACGCTTCAGTTCGTACATCACGTCCGCGAAGGGAATCCCTGCCGGACAGCGAATCGTGCACGAGTAGCAGGAAACGCACAGCCAGACCGTGTTCGAATTGAGCACCCGATCCAACATGCCGGCTCGCAACGAGGCGACGATTTCCCGCGGGCCGTACTCCATCGCTGCTATCGAAGGACACGAAGCCGAACAGGTTCCGCACTGAATACATTCGTTGATCTTTTCACCGTGCGGCAGTTCATAGACGTTCTCTAGCAGTTCCCTGCTCAACTCCTCGGCCTTTGCTGTTGTCATCGACAATCTCCCCTCACCTTCCTAGGGATGCGGCCAAATTCTTGTCACCCTTCAGATGATTAAATGCCAGAAAACCCGAAAATATTAATGTTAGCAAAGGAGTAACCGATTGTCAATAGCTGCTCGGGCATCAGTAACCTCCTTAACCGCGGCTTAGACCCGGGTAGTTCTCTCGGCCGCAGAATACGGCCGAGCCACTCCGGCCGGCTTGGCGCCAACAGTAGCCAGCGGCCGGTCACACAACGCTTATTGTCGAGAGTTTTGCAAACGGACATCAGGCTGTCAATACGTCGCTGCAAGAAATCCGTTCCATCTCAATCGAAACCCACAAACAGAAACCCTCAAACAACGGTCATCCAAAGCGGCAGGGGCATCTTTCCGAGACTCATTCTCAGCACGCCGGCCGCCGGGTGACTCGACAAGGAAATGCGGCTATAGTGGAACTCGCGTCAACTGCCATGAGACCTTTGGGTATCCGGGCCGCGGGTGTACTTCTGCACCAAGTATTCATCAATCAAGAAGCAGGAGAAAGCAATGAAAAACAAGGTGCTGGTGGTCCTGTTGATTTGTCATGGCTGGGTCGCCACGACACTTGCCGACGAGGTCGCTCCCCCGAAGGCGCATCCCGATTCGACGGGTTGGGAGAGTGTATTCGCAGGGGATCTGTCCAATGCCATCTATCCCAAGGGGATTTGGTCTTTCGAAGGCGGCCTGCTCACGGCAACCGAGGACCGCTGTATATGGACCAAGAAGCAGTACGAGAATTTCATCCTCGATTTGGAGTTCAAGAACGCGCCCGGCACAAACAGCGGTGTGTTCGTCTATTGTAGCGACATCGACAAGTTTATTCCGAACTCGGTGGAGGTCCAGATTGCAGATGACTACGCTTCGCGCTGGGCGGGCGCGCCCAAGAGTTGGCAGTGTGCGGCCATCTTCGGCCGCCAGGCCGCGGCCAAAAGCACGGTGAAAAAGCCCGGCCAGTGGAACCGGATGACCATCACCTGCAAGGGGACTAGAATCTCCGTGATTCTCAACGCGAGACTGGTCACGGAAATCGACATGAAGAAGTGGACGTCGGCCAAAAAGAACCCCGATGGCAGCGACATCCCGCCGTGGCTCGGCAATCCCATGGCCGAGCTTCCGACCAAGGGTCACATCGGGCTGCAAGGAAAACACGGCGGCGCTCCAATCTTCTTCCGAAACATCAAGATCAAGGGCATCGACTGAGAAGAAGCGGCCCTTTTTCTTTCCCTGATCGTCATCTTCCGAACCGCTTTGCCCGATTAACCAGAATTACCGTGCGCGGCGCACCGGCAAACTGTGGACAGCCCTTCACGGCACGGAGATAATGGACCGGCGATAGTCACGCACTTGAAACTCGAGCAGCCATGTCCGAATCCGACAGCTCACAACGCCGGTTCATCGCGCACGCGGCCCACAAGACGATCGGGGTTTCCATCGCCATGTCGGGCGTCCCGGAATACGAATCGGCAGAAATCTGGGACGCGGCCGACGGTGGCCGCCCGGTGCCGCGAGTGTGCATCATTGGTGAGGCGGAGCATTTCCTCCCGACCGATTTCGGCCTGGAGTACCACCGGCCTGAGGGCGGTCGCTCGGCGCTGGAGGAACTCGACGAGTGCGATTGCCTGCTGCTGATTGGTCGGGCAACCTGCGTTTCGCGCGAGGGGCCCGATCGTATCCAACGGCACTGCCGCCGCGGCCGGCCAATCGTGGCGGTGCGGATCGCCGGCCGCGCGCTGCCCGCGTGGCCGGCGTTCGATATCGAAGTCTTGGGGGCCGAGCCGAAAAAGGGACCAGGTTTAATTTGCCGTAACGGCCCGTAGGGTGCTTCGCACAAATTAAACGTGGTCCCTTTTTCGGCCCAGGCGGAGATACGCATCGTTCACAAGCATAAGAACCACCCGGTGCTCGAAGGCGTCCAAATGCCGCTTTGCTTCGACAACTTGCCAAAACCCCCTCGCCTTGTCGCCGACGCCGACGTGCTGTTAACCGGCATCGCCGCGTGCCGCACCGAACCGGTCGCCTGGGCCCGGCTTAACCGGGGCGGCCGCGTCTTCTGCACCTTGTTAGGTAGCGCGGCCGATTTCCGCCAGAGCTACTTCCCGCGACTCCTGGTCAACGCCATCCGCTGGACGAGTGAGGGACGAGGGATGAGGGGCGAGGGATGAGGGGCATCACCGCTTGCGGCTTCGCATCGTCACTCTCAACCCTCAACTCTCAACTCTCAACTCTCAACTCTTCTACTCCCACATCGATTCGGCCATGCCAACGGCCAGCGGCACGAAGATAATCAGCGGTGCCCAGGCGGCCAGGGCCGGCTCCAAAAAGTAGCTCGACCCAAGATGCTGGAAGGCAATGGCCACCAACACGAACACGGCTACCACAACCACACACAGCCCGATAGCCATGAAAACGTTACGATTGTCGCGTGTAAGCACCAGCGGCAGGCCCAGAAATAACAGCGTTACGTCGGCAAACGGCGGGACTATTCGCGAGTGGATCGCCACGCGGACGTCGGCGCCGAAATCGAGGCTCGGGTTGCGCAAGCCACTAATCAACTGCATGGTGGAAGCGTACTGCCGCCAGGCGTGTCCGCCGGTCAATTGCTCGAAGCTGACGTCGCTAGCCACGAAGCACTCGTCCTTACCCAGCCAATCGGGTGCGTCGCGGGGAGTGATGATTACCGGCTTCCCCTCCAGTGACAACGACGGCCGAAGATGAATATCCTTCGGCTGCTTGACGCCTTTGAGCAAGTATCCGCCGGGCCGGTTGTCCTCCGCGGGTCTGTAGAAGGCTTCCTCCGCCGTCAACTGGTTCCCGTATTTAGCCAACGCGGCCGGCATGAGGAAATTCGGCTCGGTCAGACGCCGCCGACTGGCGCAAGTTCTTCGGCCACGGATCAGAATATCGGTCAGATTGTCGTAACACGGCTGCATTCCGCGGGGAATATCGCCGAGCAGGTCGTGGGGTGTTCGGGCCAACTGCTCGCGAAAGCGGGGAATGACCAACTCGCGGTTCGCCGTGGCAAGCAGGGCTACAAACACCGCCGCGCAAATAACCGGCAGCACCACTCGAACTCGCGATATGCCGGCCGACATCAACGCCGTCAACTCGTTGTGACGCCGGATCCAAGTAACCGTGAACATCGCCGAAATAAGCGTCAGCAACGCAGCCGTCCGATCGAAGAAAAAGATCGCACGAAACACATAGTACCGACCCATCAACCCCGCCAGACCACCCGCCCGCTCGGCACATTGCAGGAACGCCTCGAGGTTTGTAAAGGCGTCGAACACCACGTAAATCCCGGTCAAGCTCAAGTAGCAAATCAAGAACGTCTGAACGAACTGGCGGAGTAGATAACGATCGATGATCCCCATCAGATCACTCCTCGGATGGCCCGGGCGAGCGACTCCACTCCCCGGCGGATACCTTCACGCGACGGCATTCCAAAACTCAAGCGGACCATGTTCCTGGCGATCGGGCAACCCTCGCTCGGGTAGCAGTACTCGCCAGGTACGTAGAGAACGCCCTCGGCAATTGCCCGATCGAATAACGGGCCCGACAATCCCGTATCGATTCCCTCGGGCAAGCGAAGCCAGACGTACAGCCCACCGGTCGGTCGGACCCACTCAATACGGCCGATCGGCGCAAGCTGCTCGTCGGCCGCCTCCAGAAGCGTTTCGATCTTTTGACGATAGGTCTCGCGGATCTTCTCCAGGTGTGCCTCGAAAATCCCCTTCTCCAAAACGGCCGTCATCAGGTGCTGGTTGAAGCTGGGTGAGCCGAAGTCGAGGTTGCCCTTCTGGCTCAGTACCGGCTCGACCAACTCCGGCGCGAGGATACCCCAACCACCGCGAATCCCCGGCGAAAACGACTTGGAAAAACTGCCCGCCACACTCACCGTCCGACCGTCCGGATCGAACGACCGGATACTCGGAATGTCTTCGCCCCAGTAGCGAAGCTCTCGGTAGGCTACATCTTCGATCAAGTGGATCGTGCTCCCGCGCGACCACCGCTGGGCTATTTCCACCAACTTGGGTCGCCGCTCGGCCGAAATGGTTATCCCGCTGGGATTGTCGTAGTAGCTGACTATGTAGACTAGCTTGACCCGATCCAGCAGGCCGGCCTTTTCCAGCCGGGTCAACTCGTCCTGGAGCGCCTCGGGAATCAACCCGTCGGCGTCCATCTCGACACCAATTACCCTTGCCCCTAGATTGCCTAACATGCCCAGAACGACAAAGTAGCTGGGAACCCCACAGATAACAATGTCGCCCGGGTCGAGCAGGCTGTCGGCCACCAGATAGAGCAACTGGGTGCTGCCGGTGGTTATCACGACCTGGTCGACCGAGAGGCTCAATTCCCCAGCCGTACGGCCGTCGGCCTCGAGCATCTGCTCGAGCACGGTCTGGCGCAGCGGCGGATGGCCGATCGTGGTGCCATATTGCATGGCGGCCAGGGCCCGATCGGGCTGAGACCAAACGGCTTCGAGTGCCTGGCGGGTGGGTTCGATCGGCAGGCTTTGGTGATCGACGAACGCGGCGGCCAGCGAGACCAGGTCCGGCTGGGCCATGGTTCTGGCCATCAGGACGTTAGCGATCGGCTTGCCCCCCGCTCGACGGGCTCGCTGACTCAAATTGGTCTTGCTGGACATCGACGGCGGCTTGTGAAAACGCGGTGTACTGCACCACAGGCACGACGGGGTAGCATAGGTGAACCGGGGACTCCGAGTCAAGGTCCGTCGGTGCCCGGCAGCCCCTGCTCCAATCTCTCGAAACCTGGTATCATGCGATGGGGCAAATACCCCAATGACTCCCGGAGCATCAAGCTGGCAATGCTTTACCGAGTCATCCAGGACCGCATCCCGGCCTCGCTGGCAGATGCCTCGCGTCGGGGCATTCGGAAGTGGTGCAACGCGGGGTTGGACCTGTTGCTTCCACCCCGTTGCGGCAATTGCGACGTCGACTTGTCGGGTGTTGAGGACGAGATATTGCTTTGTCCTGAATGCCGCTATCTGCTGGGTCCGGAGGTTTGGCCCTGCTGTCGCGGATGCGGTGCCAGCCTACCGGAGGAGTTGGCCGGGGCAAAGGAGTGTGCCTGGTGTCGAGGCGGGCGGTTCCGCTTTGACGGAGTGGTTCCGTTGGGTGCCTATTGGGGGGTGCTCCGTACAGCCATATTGAGGATGAAGCAGTCGGCCGGTAATCGGCTCTCAGCCACTCTCGGCCGGCTCTATACCACCCGCCGAGGGGATATGCTGGCGGCGCTGGAACCCGACCTGGTGGTCCCGGTGCCCATGTACTGGCGGCGGCGAGTTGTCCGAGGAACCAACAGTGCAACGATCCTGGCGGAACAACTGACGTCCTGGTTGCGAGTGCCACTGGCCGAATCGGTCTTGACAAGATGTCGTAACACCTTGCCACAAGCCGACTTGCCGCCAAGCAAACGTTTTCAGAACGTCCGGGGCGCGTTTCGCGTAGATACGGGCTACGCTTTACTGCGAGGCGCGCGGGTGCTATTGGTCGACGATGTACTGACCACCGGCGCAACGTGCAGCGAGGCCGCCAAGGTACTCAAAAAGGCTGGTGCCGCGGCGGTATTCGCGGCCGTCCTGGGCAGGGCCGAAGGAACCGGCTCGGCCTAGATGTCCGTTTTGTAAGTTGTTGGCCAGTTATACACTCGGTCCCAAGCTCTGCTTGGGACCGCACCGTACTGCTGGAGAATAGCGGGTTCCCAAGCAGAGCTTGGGAACCAGGTTAAAGAAGCCGCTTGCGGCTTCGCAACTCACCGTTTAGAAAATACCAGTATGCCCACCATGGTCAAGAATCTCGGCAAGAAGGACAAACGGCACGCCCACCCGTTTCGTAGCGCGGTGCTGCGCGGACTAGGCGTGGTAGTGCCCCCGCTTCTGACAATCGTCATTTTCCTTTGGGTTGGAGGCACGGTCCATCATTACGTGCTTAAACCGGTAACGGCTGGAACTCGCGACGCGCTCGCTTGGGCCGTGGCCGATGTGCGCGAGAACATGCACGACCCCGATCCGTCTACCCGAACGGCCACGGTCGATGACCGCGTTTTCTATCGACTCGACAATGACACCTACGTGCCGCTGGAAGTGTACAATCTGGTACGGAAGAACCAGGGCAACGAGCCGCTTCCACAGACGGGCAAGGCGGTTTATCGACGCTATGTGGAGTTGCGGTATTTGCGGCCGTACCTGGTGATACCATCCTTCCTGGCGGTTTTTGTGCTCGTGCTGTACTTGCTGGGCAAGTTCATGGCGGCGGGCATCGGGCGGTTCTTCTGGAATCTCTTCGAACGGGGAGTTCACCAGCTTCCGCTGATTCGAAACGTCTATTCGTCCGTCAAGCAGGTCAGCGACTTTATGTTCAGCCCTCGTGAGATCGAATACACGCGGGTAGTGGCGGTCGAGTATCCTCGCAAAGGAATCTGGTCCTTGGGCATGGTCACCGGCGAGAGCATGCTCGATATCCGCTCGGCGGCCAACCAGGACGTCTTGTCGGTATTGATTCCCACCTCTCCAATGCCCGTAACCGGCTACACGGTTACAGTGCTGAAAAGCGAAACCATCGACCTGAACATAACTATCGATCAGGCGTTTCAGTTCGTTGTTAGTTGCGGTGTGGTCATTCCGCCGCAGCAGTTGCAGCACATGCTCGACGAGAAGTCGGCCGTCGAGGAAGTGATTAGTGGTCAGTGAGTAGTGGTCAGTGATCAGTTGTCAGTGATCAGTAATCAGTGAGTAGTGGTCAGTGATCAGTGGGTAGTGGTCAGTGGGTAGCTTTCTGTTCTTGACTGTACATATGCGGGGCAATAACTGACAACTGATTACTGACAACTGACAACTGACCACTGATTACTGACCACTGACAACTGACCACTGACAACTGACCACTGACAACTGACAACTGACCTCTCATGCAAATTCGACTCGGAACGCGAGCCAGTGCGCTGGCCAAATGGCAAGCTGAATGGGTGGCCGCGCGGTTGGAGGAGGCGGGTGTCGAGGTGCGGTTGGTCCCCATCACCACCAGCGGCGACCGGCACGCGCGGGACCCGATAGCCGATGTTGGAAGCCAAGGGGTCTTCACCAAAGAGATACAAGCCGCTCTGCTCGAGGAGCGGATCGATCTGGCCGTACACAGTCTGAAAGACCTGCCGACCGAGCCGGTGGCGGGCCTGTGCCTGGCGGCGGTGCCCCGGCGGGGTCCGGTTGGCGACGCGCTGGTGTGTTCCCACCGTGGCTCGTTGGACGATTTGCCCGACGGGGCGGTAGTGGGGACGGGCAGTCCGCGTCGGCGGGCGCAGCTATTGCATGTCAGAACCGACTTGCGGATTCGAGACATCCGGGGCAACGTAGACACCCGGCTCGAGAAACTCGCCCGGGGCGACTACGACGCCTTGGTGCTTGCCGAGGCCGGTCTGCGCCGGTTGGGGTTGGCCCAACGTATTACCCAGTTGCTCCCCACGTCGATCGTCCTTCCGGCAGTTGGGCAAGGTGCATTGGGTCTGGAAACACGCCGCGACGACCACTCAACCCGGTCTGCCCTGGCCGTGCTCGATCACGCCCCCAGCCATGCGGCCGTACTGGCCGAACGGACCATGTTGGCCGAATTACAGGGTGGATGCCTGGCGCCCGTGGCCGCTTGGGGCCGGATCGAAGGCCGCCAATTGACACTCACCGGCCGGGTGCTCGCGCTCGACGGACGCGAACGAATCGAAACCGTGCTTACGGGCAATCCAGACGATGCAGAGATGCTCGGTCGGCAGGTTGCCGAGAAGTTGATTGCTCGGGGAGCGGCCGAGTTGATTCGGGCGAGCCGAAAAAGGGACCAGGTTTAATTTGTGCGAAGTACCCTCCGGGCCGTTCCGGCAAATTAAACCTGGTCCCTTTTTCGACTCGCCAATCGGCCGGTTTTACAGGTCGACTCGGCCGAACCGGCGAGTTCTGCCTGTTGCCGGCTGATGCGGCCGGTCTTTCCCTTCTTCATTCTCGCGGCGATTTCAGGGCACATAAGTTCTTACGTGGACATAACTTGCCCGCACCGCCACGCAGCCGCCCAACCCAGACGCCTCGATCTGGCACGCTGCTTGCTAAGACGACGAGGCCGCCGGGGTTCCATGCCCGCACGGTTGCGAAGCCGCAAGCGGCACTGACCACTAACCACTGACCACTAATCATGCCCTACGGTTTGTACGTTTCGGCTGACGGGGTTCAGGCCCAAAACAGGCTGCTGCAGATTACGGCCAACAACCTGGCCAACGCCACCACGGTGGGTTTCAAGCGGGAGCTGGCCGTTTTTCAGGCCCGAGATGCCGAGGCGATCAAGCAGGGCAAGGCCGTGGCTGGGGCCGGCTCGATCAACGACATCGGCGGCGGCACCATTGTCCATCAAACGAAGACCGATTTCTCCGAGGGCCCAATGAAGCGGACCGGTGTGCCCACCGACATGGCCATCCGAGGCGAGGGCTTCTTCTTGGTTCGCAAGGACGACGAAGATATTCTAACCCGGGCGGGAAATTTCCGCATGACCAACCGGGGTGAACTGGTCACCTCGCAAGGCTACTCCGTGTTGAGCGATACCGGCGAGCCGATCGTTGCCGATCCGGCCAACGGTCCCTGGGAATTGACCGAAAGCGGTGCGATGCGGCAGCCCGGTATGTCGCAAAACCTGGCCCTGGTCAAGCCCGACTCGCTGGGTGACCTGGTCAAAATGGGCGAGAACCTGTTCCGACCGCTGGCGGATCACAATCCGATTCCCGCCGCCGAGCGGAACCTTGCCGGTGGATTCCTCGAGATGTCCACGGCAAATCCAACGGTGGAAATGATCAATCTGATCACCGCCTCGCGCCTCTTGGAAGCCAACGCCCGAATGATACAAACCCAAGACCACATGCTCGGCGGCGTAATCAATCGGTTGATGAAGACGCAATAAAAACATAAAGCATTAACCTAACCGGAATTTCAGACCATGGGAATTCAAACGCTCTACACGGCGGCCACGGGAATGATCGCCTTGGAGACCAAGCTGGACGTGATCGCCAATAACCTGGCGAACGTCGAGACGGTGGCCTTCAAGCGATCCCGGGCGAATTTCGAGGATCTCTTCTACCGTCAATACAAGATGCCGGGCGCCGAAGACACGGCCGGGCAATACACGCCCACCGGCGTTGCGGTTGGACTCGGCACCCGGATCATGAGTACCCAGACCGAGTTCCTGCAAGGCCCCTTCAAGCAAACCGGCCGACAGTTGGACATCGCCGTCGAGGGCAAGGGCTTCCTGCAGGTGGTGGACCCGACGGGCATGATAATATACTGTCGGGCGGGGAACCTCTCGAAAAACGCCAACGGCGAGTTGGTGCTGGGGTCCGCAAACACCGGCCGGCTGTTGGAACCGCCGATCACCATCCCAAGAGACGCCACAGAAATCGTCATAAGCGCCCAGGGTATCGTGTCGGTCCTTCAGCCGAACAACGTGCAGTTGGCACAGGTCGGACAGATCGAATTGGCCCAGTTCATCAATCCGGAAGGACTCCTCAAGCTGGGTGAGAACCTCTACTACGAAACCAACTCCTCCGGAACCGCCCTGTTGAGTAACCCCGGACAAGACGGCTGCGGAGTGCTCCGACAAGGAATGCTGGAAAACTCCAACGTCGAGCCGGTCAACGAACTAATCGAGTTGATTACCACCCAACGGGCGTTCGAACTCAATTCCAAGGCCGTCCAGGCAGGCGACGACTGCATGCAAATCGTTGCGAACCTGAAGAGGTACTGAATCGAGAGTTGAGAGTTGACAGTTGAGAGTGCGGAGTATCCAGATGACCTCAAAGCTTTTCTATTCCTTTTCGCTGTATGCCGGTCTCCCGGCGCTTGTGGACTCCGTGGAGCCCGCGCCCAACGACGACTCGGGCAAGAGCGTTGTAAAGCCGCGACCAGTGGTCGCGGTATTGCCGAGCAGTGGGCCAACAACCGGAAAACCGCAACCACTGGTCGAGGCTTTACAATTAACAATTCCCAGCCAACCGGCTAAGTGAAAGATAAACATGCGGTGCAGGCATCCCGTATTAGGAGCACTTGTGGCGATGGCCGTCGGCCTGGCGGTATTTTGGCCGTGGTTCGCGTCTGGGGCGGAGATTCATTTGCGCTCGCGGTGCGATGATTGCGGGCCGCTGGTTATGCTGGGTGATATAGCCGAGATCGCGGCTGCCGATGCCCGGCAAGCCGAGTCGTTGAAACAGATCGAGCTTTTTCCCGCCCCGCCCCCCGGCCGGCGACGGTTTGTCCGGCTGCGCGAGATCCAAGACTTGCTCCTTCTGCGTGGAATCAATCTTGTTGGGCACCGGTTTTCCGGCTCTAGCCAGGTTGAGATTACCGCGCCCAGTACACCCGCGCGGCAGGTCACGGCAAAGCGCAAGTCCGTCTCGCCTACCAGGGCCGAACGGACCAGGCGACGCCTCCGCGAGGCGATAGTACAGTACTTGAATAATCGGGTGTCGGACTCGCGGTTGTGGCCCGTCGAGGTCGATCCGGACCGGAGCCAGATTGAGTTGCTCTCAAACGGGACTCGGATATCGGTCGGCGGCGGCTCGCCCGGCTGGATTGGCGACCAGCAGTTCGAGGTCGTGGTCGATTCCCCCGATGGCCCCGTTCATCTTGCGATCAGCGCCAAGGTGACGGTGCCGCAAGCGGTCGTGATTACGACCCGGTCACTCGCACGCGATGCGGTGATACTTGCCTCCGACGTGCGGCTGGCAACAGACGTACCGATCAAGGAGCAGGTCGGGGCGTTTCAGTCGATTGACCAGGTGGTCGGCCAACAGGTTCTGTCGGCGATTCCCGCCGAAAAGGTCCTCCGGCAAGACCATGTTCGGCCACCCCTGCTGATCCGGCGGGGTGACGTGGTTACCGTCTACGCCCGGAGTACCGGCATCAGGGTGAGAACCAACGCCCGGGCAAAAGAAAACGGCAGCTTGGGTGAACTGATTAACGTCGAGTCGTTGCTGGATCGCAAGACGTATCTTGCCCGGGTCAGCGGGATTCACGAAGTGGAAGTATACGCGCGCTCGATGCGAACAACCCCAGCAAAAAAGGGACCAGGTCCAATTTGCCGTAACGGCCCAAAGTACCGCAAAAGGGACCAGGTCCCTTTTTCTGGCGAAAGGAAACGGCAATGAACTGTCGGGTTGGAAAAGGGGCGCATCTCCAATTTATCAAAACGACCCAAAGTACCGTAAAAGGGACCTGGTCCCTTTTTTCCACACTGTCGGTGTTGGTGCTTGTGGTCATAGTCTCTGGAGAGGCGCGGGCGCAGAGTTCCAGCCTGTTCGGCAATCCGGCCAGGCGACGGCCCCTGAAACTGGCCAGTCACTCCTGGATATACCAGGCACCCAGCGAACCCGAACCAATCAAGGTGAACGACATCCTCACGATCATCGTGGATGAGAAGTCGCAGGTGATCAGCGAGGGGGAGATCGACCGGAAGAAGAAGGCCACGTTCGAAGCGATCCTCAAGGATTGGGTTCTGCTGAAGAACTGGACCATGTACCCGGACCCCCAGAGTGCGGGCGATCCGAAGATATCCGGCCAGTGGGACAACAAGATGAAATCCGAAGCCAACTTGGAGACCCGCGACGCGATGAAATTCCGCATCGCCTGCCGCGTGGTCGACATCCGGCCCAACGGCAACCTGGTTATCGAAGGCCGCCGCACCATTCGCAATAACTACGAGATATGGGAACAATCGATCACCGGCGTGATAAGGCCAGGGGACGTAATGCCCAATAACACCGTGCTCAGCGAGAACATTGCCGAGATGCGGGTCTACAAGCGTGAGGCCGGGCACGTCCGCGATGGGTATCGCCGCGGCTGGCTGCTGAAGTGGCTCGACGAATACCAACCGTTCTGACGCGCTGTCGTCGATATAAAACCCCGACCCGGGGGCGCGGTCAGGAAAAAAAAGATTTACTGCGAATAGCGGGGCGCCACCACCCGTCGCGGCGTTTTATAACGGGG